>CALUZR010000015.1 GCA_944325335.1 uncultured Parabacteroides sp.
TTGTTCATAAGATTTAAAATTTTAATTATACAAAAATGTTTGATTAATAAACTCTTGATTAAATCTTACGAAGGTTTAGCACAACGTACCCGGCTTTGATTACGGACATAAAGAAAGCGCGGGCTTACGTTGCCTATTATCAACTGAAAGGCTCTGGTAAGCCCGTTTTGCAATAATAGAACAACAGCCCGCGCCTATACGATTATATTTTCAGCTTCCCCGTACTGATACATATACTTATGATATGCACAAATTATAGAAAACCTACATCAAACTCGTATGTAGCGCAAGCATTTACTGTCCATTATTCCGCAAAACTTTAAAATTTACCAGATTTTTCAGTTGGAATAATCTTCGTAAAATGCTTGTCAATATTTCTCTTGATTCCCTAAGGCGAATCCCTATTCGCTGCAGAATCGATGCAAAGGTAAGGAGGAAAAATGAAATAGCAAGAAAAAAGTGAGAAAATTTTCAAGTTCTTATCCGAAAGTAGGGGATTTATGGACGAAATCCCGGGGTTTGGAGGATGAAACCGGATTTCAGAGAAACGAGCAATTTGACGGCAAAGATATGAGCTTGCTTGTATTTAGTGTTGCCATAAATTCTCCTTTTCCCATCCACGCTTTTTGAGCAACGTTATTTGATCTGTGAAAGATATGAGTTGTTTGGAATGCACGCAGACACAGATTAGACGGATGACCACTGATTTCTTTATTTGACTTCGCACGCTAAATTAAAAAAGAAGATCTGTGGTCATCTGTTCAATCTGTGTTATCTTGTGTGCCATTATTTCTATTATAATCGCCTTAATTATATACATCATTAATTTCCAAACTTATCTTTCACCACGCGCTTAATTCTTTGTCGTATAGAGAGAAATGGTGAATCGTCTCTTTCTTTCACACTACATCATCGTACCCTTTGTGTGTCCTTGGTGAACTTTGTGTCTAAAATGAGACGATTCACAGGATCTCGCTCAGTATAAGCTTTATAGACGAAAGGTGAAAGATACGTTTGGAAATTATTATGATAGATTCATACCGTTATTTCCGCCCATTACCAAATATATTTCCAAGAAATATCGTATCTTTGTCGTAGAAATCTAAAAAAAAGGAGATTATGGCAAGACCTATTAAAGAAACCCCGATATTGTATGGGGAAGAAGCACGGAAATTCGAGTTAAGGGCGAAGCATGTACGTCCTTACAGCGATGTGGAAATTGAAGAAATCAAGCGAAGCTATGAATTCATTCAAAGTCGGTTCAAAAGACATAAACGAGATGAAAAAGTTATTAACTGACCTTGATTTTGAAGTCCGTATTTTGGGAGAAGATGAAACTGTAAAATCGTTCGATTGTGGTGATGATGATCTGAACGATTTTATTTTACATACAGCTCCGCTATACAAATCGGAAATGCTGGCAGAGACGTTTATCGTAGAAGACAACCAAGGTAAAGTATTAGCTTACTTTAGTTTGGCGACAGATAAAATTACTTTGTCGGAATTTGAAGGTAAAACCGAGTTTAATCGTTTTCGTAGAAAGCATTTCCCGAACGAGAAGCGTTTGAAAGCATATCCAGCTGTAAAAATATGCCGCTTTGCCGTAGATTTGTCGGCCCGCCAATATCATTTAGGCAGTACTTTACTCCAATACATTAAATGGAAAATATGGACAGAAGTAGAATTAGGATGCAGATATATAACAGTAGATGCTTATCTTGTTGCGATACCATTTTATGAGAAAAACGATTTTAAAATATTGACAGCTTCTGATGCAGAAGACAGACACACTCGATTATTATTCTTTGATATGAAGCAATTTAAAAGAGCTATAAAGAATGAATGATTTCATAATTACTTAGGTGTAGAGTTATGCCTATAACCTTTCTATTTCATAGTTATAACCCTTTCCCTTTATAACTATAATTGCCGGAAATCACGGCGTGAATCCCGGCAACTATAACTATGTTTTTTGATGTTATAACGTCTTGTTTTTATGGAGATTCTCTAATGCAATCGAATTTCCATCCGTCCCGCGCAAGGCGAGGCTTCAAGCGTTTGGCAATAATTACCCCAAGCGATTTCGGGATAATCCCAGCGATCGTTGACATAAAGGACGACTTGTCCGTTGGCACGGGTATCCATCCGACATGCCAAAGAAGCAGAGGGAGAACAAACACTGAGTGCTCCGTCGTTTCCCTTGGAAGTCAAGGTATAATAATAGATATGCTCTTTCATGCTCTTCGCTCGTTGGGTGAGCGGACGAGCGCAATTGGCACCGGCATCGGCCCAATAGTAATAATTGTGCGTATCGTCTGCCCAAGGTTGAACGGGCTGTTCTCCGTATGCGGCTTGCTGGGATTGGAAGAGCGGGGTATCTCCTTCGTTTCCAGCCATTGCATCAGAAGGATAGCAGCTCCACATCCCGCGACGTTTCCACTTCAGGTGGTCGATTGCGTCGGAAAGATGGAAAGCGATGCCCGTCTCGCGCAGATATCCGTTGGGTTCTCCCGTGGTTTTGTAATTAATCGTCAAGCGACCATCTGATGTAATGAGGAATTGCATATCCAATTGAATATCTTTATAAGAACCTGAAAGTGACACTTCTACCTGATTCTCCTTTTGCGCATAGTTCAAAGACGACTTCTTCCAATCGGCTTCTGAAGTGATGATACGGTCGGCCATCTTGCGGACTTCGGCACCTGAGAGGTGGTTCAGGTTGATAAAGAGATTCAAGAAAGGTCCCTTCTTGATGAATACTTGTCCATCGGACGTGGCATTCTCTATCAAACCTGTGGTTTTTGAAAATGGGATTTCGAAATCCTCACCTTGGATGATGATTTGCTCCGGCGTCTCGTCAACTTTCAACCAGGAAGATGGGTTTCGACGAGCGGGTATCTGTATGGGTTGTTCGCCTATGGATACGCATTCCGAATCAATCAGCTCGCCTTTCGAGGTATAGAAATGGATATCCAGCGAGGTGCCCTCCTTCCATTCCTCGGCGGGGATTAGTAATATCCCCTTCTGATGCGGTTCCACGTTTGGCATTATCGCTTCTTTCTCTACATTATTATAGGAATAGCGTACGTTCACTTCGCGAAGGTTCGTATGGTCGAACCGATTGTAAATAGGAAGTAGGAGACGTTCCCCTCTGCGGATATCCAGAGCTGACGTCTCTAACAGACGGACCGGAGAGTAAGCTTTTTTGGTGGCCCAGAACTCCGGCTTTTCGCGACGCCAAACATCTACAATGCCCCATTCGCCGTAGCCGACGCAATCGCCTTGGAAACCTTCGGGCTTGGCTGTGTGGGCAAATTCCTTCCAAAAGGCATCACCTACTTGAGGCTTCGGTATCATGAATATTTCATCAATGTAACCCCAGATCGCACCGCCCAGTCCGCCACGAGCTTCAAAGAGTCCGCTCCACATCTTCTCGATAGACAACCCCCAAAACTCTCGAATACCAGGATCCCGTTGGAGCGTCTCATAGGTGTAGCAAGCCGGGTGCGCCCATTCGTCGAACAGCGCAGGGATGCCTTCGCCTTGGAAACCTCGCACGGTGCGGTTCCATTGGCTCAAATTCCCATTATAGTCTTGGTAGTGCATACTCAAGATGTCATAGATGGGCGTACGGTCTCCTACCGAACCCGGATAGCTAAAGATGACCGGCCGCGTCTTATCCGTTGCCTTCACCCAATCCCATGAGGCCTGGAAATTCTTTCCGTAGACGCTCTCGTTACCTATCGACCAGAAAAGAATCGATGCGTGGGAGCGGTACGCCTTCACCATCTCTTTTAATTGCCCTAAATAGCGCGGCGTGAAGAGTGTACTGTCCTGCGTCTTGCCTGGTGCGTAATTCTTTTGCCGGTATGTGTCGACAAAGCAGGCTGCCGTCTCGCACTCCACGTAAATACCGAACCGGTCACAGTATCTCAGGAAGGCCTCCGAAGGCGGATAATGCGAAGTACGGACAAAATTCATATTGGCTTGCTTGAAACGGAGCGCATCCAGGCTATCGAGCTCGGCGGTTGTCGTGCGTCCTAACGTCGGATGGATATCATGACGGCAAGCTCCACGGAGTTTGACCGGCTTTCCGTTTACGAACATCTGGTCTCCTCTTATCTCGACTTCCCGGAAACCTATTTCACGCTCAAAATAACCTACTTCTTTCTCTTTTTTTAGAAGGCGAATCTTCAGGCCATATAAATTAGGGTGCTCAGCGTCCCATTTTAATGGCGCGGATACGTGTAGTACATGATGATTATCTCCTGTCTGTACCAGATATTCCGTCTGGGGCAATGGATAAGGTTTCCCCGTCGGGTCTATCAGTGTATATTTTACTTCCATCTCGTCCTCGGCTTGGAAGAAGACATTCAGCGTGGCATCTTGATAGTCCGCATCCAAATCGGTCTCGGTATGGAAATCATAGATGAAGTCCTTCGGTTGGGCGAAGATAGTCACGTCCCGTAAGATGCCTCCGATGGGATGGTGTGCGTATCCAGAGGCATAGGAGACTTCATCCAAGCGGTCTTCTACTTCGAGGAGGATCTCATTCGTCTTTCCAAGGCGTACAAATTCCGTGATGTCGGTCTCCCAGCGGGTAAATCCTCCGTGGTGTTCGCGTACGTACTTCCCATTAACGTATAATTTCGCATGGCTATAGACGCCATCGAACCGCAAGATGATTTCTTTTCCTGCGTATGCTTTCGGGAGGGTCAGTTCCTTACGGTAGAAGAAGGGTTGGTCGTGACGGATGGCATACCCTTGCATCACGGCTTCCCCCGGTACTTGTATAGTCTTCCACGGGCTATCTGCGGAGTAACGGAACTCCCATGTGCCATTTAGGAGGAGTATTTTGTCCGTCGCCCCAGCTTGCCTCGCCGGCATCAGGTAGGTGCGCGGTTCGCTTACGGTTTCTGCCGCCGTGAGGGTCTCGCAAGCCAACAGGAGAAGGAGGCCTGCCTTTTGTAGGATTTGTTTTACTTTCATGATAGATGCTATTATGTATTGTTTTATTTCTTGAAATGGCTGGGCACGATGCCCACATGACTTTTAAAGATACGCGCGAACTGCTGCGGCGAACTAAAGCCACATTGGAAGCAAACCTCCTTGACGGTCAGCTCGCTATTCTTCATGAGCTCGATCGCGCGGTTTACGCGAAGCTGGTTCAAGTATTCGAGCGGCGCGATGTGCAGCGAATCTACGAATAGTTTGCGCAGGTAGCGTTCGCTGATGCCTATGTTAGCCGATACATCCGATACTTTGATATCTTCGTCCACATGCGTTCGGATAAAGGCAATGGCATGGCGTAATGACTCGTTCGCGCCCATCGGCACATAGATTTCATCGAGATGGCGGTAGATCAGCAACAGCAATTCGGCGTAATACAGGACTACCAGATTCTGGAAATACTCCGCCCGTCCGTTTAGTTCGTTTATAATGCGCTGGATAACCCGCATCATACGTATGTGGTTGCATATCCGGATGAGCCGGTTCTCGCGCGTAAAGACGGAAAAGGATCCGAAGCGGTCGTGCGGACCAAACATCGAAAATATCTCCGGAAGGAACTCCAGTTGAAGCAATGTAGTGCCTTGTTGCCCTGCTTCGAACGTATGCGGGACGTTGGAAAGGATAATCATGATATCCCCTTCGCGGAATAGGACGCTCTCATCCTCCAGATGGAGAATGCAGCTTCCCCGCTTCACGTAATTGATCTCGATACGGAGATGCGCATGCGGCCCATACGTCTCAGAGGCATGAAAAGAGATCGTCCGGAAAACCTCCGCCAGCCGCTGGTGCTTTAGCCGTTCGGTTAGATGCTCCAGTTGCACAAAAAATGAATTGGTATCCTCTTCCCTCATACTATCCGTTTTTAGAATGAACTATTAAAATGGTCTAATGCCTGGTAGAATGCCTGGATATTGGCTTCCGGGACCATCGGCACGTCGCAGCCCGTTGATAGGACGTAATTCTTTGCCGAGGCCGTCTGCTCGAGCAGCTCCAAGGTCTTTTGGTAGACTACTTCGGGCGTAGATTGCTTCAGGATGCCCACAGGGTCGATATTCCCCATGACCAGCACGTCCGTAGGGCAGGCTTGCAAGGCTTGCCGCATGTCGATCGCATTCCCAAAGTGCAAAGCAGCCGCCCCACTGTCTACCATGGCTTGCGTACATTGCCCCGTATTCCCGCAATTATGCAGGATGATGGTAAAAGTATCATCTTGCAAGGCTTCCACCACCTGCCGCACATACTTGGTAGAGTAAGTTTGGCAATCCTCGTCAGACAGCAAGCCTGCAGCAGGCTCGGCCATGATAACGCCGGTGACGCCCGTCCGTTTTAATTCCTCGCAATAGCGAAGCAGGAAGGCGGTACACTTCTCCAGCAAGGCAGTAATCGTATCTGGCTCGATATAAATTGCTACCATGATTTCAGACATGTCATACAGGCGTCCCGCCAAAGAGAAAGGACCTATACATCCGGCAAAAACGGGACGGTCTGTAAACGTCCTAACGGCAAGTTGGTTTGCCTTCAGGTATTCCGGCAGGCGTCCGGCCTTTAGATCGGGTACGCGAAGTTGCTTTACCTCCTCCTCATTCCTTATCAAGCGTTCCAAGACATGCGGCAATTCGTTTTCAGCAAATTCTATCTTGCTCCCGAATGCCTCCGCCTCTACGGTGAGGTCCATAATGACGGTACAAGCCGCCATATCAAACTTATTTACGATGGCTTCGATGGCCGAGAAGTGGACATTCCCGTCCGTGACGGCATCCACCACCCGTTTGCCCACGTATTCGATGCCAGGGTGTGTCATGATAGGCATGGCCACCCGTTTATTTCCTTCTATGATCTGTTTAATCCAATCTGCCATATTCTATTTCCTTTCTTTCGTACTTCTTTTTATATTGAAATGAGTTTATTTGAAAAAATCTGCTTGGTTGTTTTTCGACAAAACTGAGCAAAGCGCCCCAAGTTTAAGTTTTAATATTTGATTCATCGGATATTAAATACTGAGCTCGGTATTTAATGCCCGATACGTCGGATGTAAAATACTGAGCTCAGTATTTAATGCCCGATGCGTCGGATGTAAAATACCGAGCTCAGTATTTAAGGTCCGATGCGTCGGATGTAAAATACTGAGCTCAGTATTTAAGGTCCGATGTGTCGGATGTAAAATACCGAGCTCAGTATTTAACATCTGTTTTATCAAATGTAAAACACTAAGCTCAGGATGTTATGCGCTGATGCGGTTTAAAATCTCTACAAGCTCTTGCGGACCATCCGTATAGTAATCCGCACCTATCTTATGGGCAAACTCCTGTGTCACGGGCGCCCCGCCTACAAAAGTGACTATGCCGGGGAATTGTTGCTTCAGCGCCGCGTTGATTTGTTCCATGTTTACCATTGTCGTCGTGAGCAAGGCCGACATACCGACGTATGCACCGGGATGTGCCTTAACCGCTTCGACGAACTTGTCCGCCTTCACGTCTACCCCAAGGTCGATTACCTCGTACCCATTGCCTTCTACCATCATCGCCACCAGATTTTTTCCGATATCATGCAAATCTCCCTCTACCGTGCCGATAATAAACTGTCCACGACGCTGCACACTGCCATCCTGAAAGAACTTCTTGAGATGCTTGAGGGCAGTACTCATGGCTTTGGCGCTCATCAAGACTTGTGGGACGAACACCTGGTTGTTCTTGAACTTGACCCCGATCTTTTCCATGCCTATGATGAGGCCGCGGGTCAAAATATCAGCCGGACTGAGCCCAGCTTCCAATGCCTGCAATGTCAGTTCCTCTGCGCCATCCATTCCTTTCATCTTTGGCGGGAAAGGAGTGGCTTTATTGATCTTGCCAAGCTCTACGCACTCGGCAATACGTGCTAATAAATCTTCCATTTACCAAAAAATATAATAGATACAACTTAATAATCCGATGATAGAGAGGCTCAATACTTTGAATAGCCTTGTGGTACGGAATAATGTCCGGTCGATTTCGATCGCCTTGCTTGAAACGGGACTTTTAAGCCCGAAGACGACCATCAATAAGACGCATAAGATAAAGACGTAGCCCATGCGGTCGAGGAATGAGACGTCAGGCATCAGGAGCATCATGGCCAGCGAGAAGACAAAGGTCCCAATGGCCGAGGCGATGGCTCCCGCCGCGTTGGCACGCTTCCAAAAGAAGCCTACGAGGAAAATGGCCAGCGCGCCAGGGCTTACAAAGCCTGTGAACTCTTGAATGAACTGGAAAGCTTGGTCCAGGTTACCCAGTAAAGGCGCCAGGACGACTGCAATAACCAAACTAACCATGCCACAGAGGCGGCCGACGCGTACAAGACGCTTCTCGGAAGCCCCCTTCGCGATGTATTCCTTGTAGATATCCATGGTAAAGATCGTGGAGATGCTATTTACCATCGAGGCTAACGAACTGACAATCGCAGCAACCAGGGCGGCAAACGCGATGCCCTTTACACCCGTCGGGATGAAGTTGTGCATGAGCCAGGGATAGGCCTGGTCCGGTTTCTCGAGGGGCGCGTGCATCGCGAAGGCGATAATGCCCGGAATAACGACGATCAGCGGCAGCAGGATCTTTAGCAAGCCGGCAAATACCAATCCCAACTGCGCCTCTGGGAGACTCTTAGCTGCCAAAGCTCGTTGAATGATGTACTGGTTGCAACCAAAATAATAGAGCGCCGAGACCCACATGCCGCCTAATATCACCCCAATTCCAGGCAGGTATTTGTAATTCGGGTCATCCTTTGAAAGAATCATGTCGAACTTCTCCGGCACCTCTGCCAAAAGCTTCTCGAACCCGACGACGATACCGCCCCCATCTGCATAAGCATCCAAAGCGACAAACGTAGTGAGCAAACCACCGCCTATCAGAAAAATCACCTGGATAAAGTCGGTGAGCGCCACAGCCTTCAATCCGCCATAAATGGAATAGATACCGGCAAAGACAGCCAAGGCGACAATGCTCCAGATCATATCAATCTCCATGATTTTATTCAATGCCAAAGCCCCTAAATAAAGAATGGAGGTCAAATTAACGAAGATAAAGACTAACATCCAAAAAAAGGCCATAATTGTCTTCACCCGTTTGTCGTAACGAAATTCCAGGAACTGGGGCATCGTATAAATATTGGCGCGAAGATAAATGGGCAAAAAGAATACGGCCACAAAAATCAGGGAAGCCGCTGCGACGAACTCGTATGACGCGATACCCAATCCGATCGCAAAACCGGAACCCGACATGCCGATAAACTGCTCTGCCGAGATGTTCGACGCAATAATCGAAGAACCAATAGCCCACCATGCCAAGGACTTGCTCGCCAGGAAATAATCCTGCGACGTTTTATCCTTCCCCTTGTTCCGGCTTACGAAAAGGCCCACAAAGAGTATAAGGCATGCGTACGCGACAAAGATCGCATAATCCAAGAAAGAAAAAGCACCCATGACGCAGGAAGTTTATGAACGCATATCTTCGATGCCGATAGTCCGCAATAAGGAAAAGAAGTTCTCGATAGGCGTATCCAGCTGCACGTGATGCGTGGGAGCGCAAATCCAGCCTCCCCCCTGGCCAATCGAGTTCTTAAGCCACTCATACTCGCGACGGATATCCTCCGGAGTCCCTTGTGGCAAGGTAGATTGCACAGCTATACCGCCAAAGAAACAAAGCCTGTCCCCATATTCCTTTGCCAGGATCTCCGGATCCATGCACTCAGTCTGGATAGGGTTCAGGACATCCAGCCCTATCTCTATCAAATCCTCGATAATGTCATAATTGCATCCATCCGTATGATATGCGACCTTTACATTCGGATTCAGCCCTTTAATCGTGCGGATAATGTCCTCCATACGCGGTTTAAAATATTCACGCCACAGCTCGGGGTCGATTAAAAGCGAAGACTGTGCTCCCATATCGTCTCCAAGCCAAATCATATCGACTCCGCGACGTACTAATTGGCAACAAGCCTCTTTGTGATAAGCAGCGGTCTCGTCTAATAAATGATTAGCCAATTCCGGATTGATATAGAAGTCCATCATTAACGTATCCAAGCCCCGTAAAGCCCAAGCCGACTCGAAGATAGTGCAATGTACGCGTCCGATAATATAATATTCCTCACCAAATTCCTTTACCAAACGTTCCGCATTATGATACAACTCCGGCCGTGTGGGATCTGGCGCTTTATAAGCCATGGCAGCCTCATCATCATCCCGTAATGGATTGCGGGCAATATTCGTGTAATGTCCCTCACCGAATGGTGTCTGATAGGGATCTATTTTCCATTCCACGCCCCACTCGTCTGTATAAGGTTCAGGCTTCAGGTAATAATTCGTAACCCAACCAGCCCCTACTTGCAATGCATCTTGTCCTGTGAGCCGCTCCAAATCATATCCATACCAATCGCGGTGATGCGGTTCAGAGAACATGGGAGGCAAATGAAACTCCCGTCGTAATCGGTCAGCAAATTCGGGCGTAAAAGTTGCCTGAAATGGCGGACGGTCTGTCTCTTCGTGATTCAATGCACGAATAACTCTTTCTTTGTGTGTCATGCTCATGCTATCTATTTATTAGTTATTTTAGATGTTATTTCTTGTTTGCAAAGGTAAGGCTTGTAGGGTTCATTCTTTTTCCATATATTTGCCGCTATCAATACAATATTTGCCGAAATATAAAAAACAGTCTAATTATGGAACCTATATCTATTGAAAAAGTAGAAAGATCCAGTTATTCTTCATTCAAAGCAGTAAGATTCGAACATGCTTATTTTACTGCACCGATGCATATTCATCCGGAATATGAATTGATTTTGTTTGAAGAAGGGAATGGACATGCGTTTGTAGGCGACCGTGTCTACCAATTATGGCCGGGTGACTTTTTGCTCATCGGAAGTAATTTGCCCCACTTATGGCTCAGTGCCGATAAGTATTATGAACCGGATACCAAACTCTTGTCGGCATCCGTGTATGCCCAATTTACGAAAAATATATTTCCACCCCAAGAATGGAATCTGGAAGAGTTCCATTCGATATGGCGTTTGCTGGAAGAATCACAGAGCGGTTTGGCTTTTTCGGGTCCGGATATACCTTTCATCCAATATAGATTCAGGAACTTGCCCTCTCTGGTCGGGATGGAAAGGTTGACCATGCTTTACCGTATCTTATTGGAATTGTCGGGATGCCCCAGACGCTACTTAGCCAGTCCGGATTATGTCCAGCAACCCATTTATGAGGACGACCCGATTGTCCAGCGGGCTAATTATTTCATGAACACCCATTACCAAGAAGATATCACCTTAGAAGATATCGCCGATTATGCAGGTATGAATCCCAGTGCCCTGTGCCGCTATTATAAAAAGCGTACGGGTAAAAGGTTGTTCGAATATATTACTGAAATGCGCATTTCTTATGCAACCAAACTACTGGCTTATCGCCATAAACAGATTACCGAAGTAGCGTATGATTGCGGCTATAATAATGTCTCGAATTTCAATCGCCAATTCAAAAGGATTGTCGGACAAACGCCGAGAGAATATAGCAATTTCCTGAACCGCATCCCTTCCAAGCAACGTCTCTAAAAGAAGAAGAGATGGGTACAATAGGAATCTTGGAAATCCGGGACGGTCTCGAGGGCCAGGTGTTCGATCTGGGGACATACCTTTTCACCTGTGGCCAGGAACCGTTTGCATCCGGCCAATGCCGTATTGCCAGCCTGTACGATTTGCGTTTCGGTCACATCCGGCAATAGTCCCAAAGCCAGCGCATGGGAGATATTGGCATAATGCCCTAATCCACCCGCAACGTAGACATGGGAAATGTCTTGGGGCGTGATGCCGATATGCGCTGCGAGGAGTTGGAATCCTGTGGCGATAGCTGCTTTGGCTAATTGGAACTCCCGCACGTCTTGCTCGGTCAGTCGTACTTGCGGAGTCAGCGATAATGTATCATTCGGATTTACCAGGACTCCACTTTCATCTATTCGTCCGGCCGTACGGAAATAATGGATGGCATCGATGAGTCCGCTTCCGCAAATGCCCTTCGCCTCGCCTCCGCCGATTACGTCTACACTTCCATTTGCATGGACATGGCTAATCGCGCCAGTGGTCGCGCGCATGCCTTGTGCAATATGCACGCCTTCAAACGCGGGACCGGCGGCGGTCGATGTACAGGCGATCCGCGTCTGGTTCCCGATGACGATTTCCCCATTGGTCCCCAAGTCTACCAACGCATTCCAGGCAGGAGATGCTTGCATGTCCAAATGGTAGATGCCAGCCAAAATATCGCTCCCTACAAAATGGCTGATGTTGGGCAGGAACTGAATCGTGCAGCTTTCGGGCAAATCCCATCCCAAGAGAGAAGCCGTGAACTCGCAGGCCTCGTTGTGCGAAGATTGGAAAGGGAAAGCAGACAAGGGCTTCACATCCCATCCGCAGAAAAAATGGTGCATGGCGCTATTGCCCACCAGCGCGACCTTTCGGACGGCCTCTTCATTCCCTTGCGCGGCGTGGCGGACCATCTCGCCTACCTGCTTCCGGATTACCTGGCAAAGCTGTGTGGCTTTTTCGGCGGATTCTAAGGCGTAGGCGATGCGGGAGATGATATCGGCACCGTATGCGCTTTGGGCGTTGAGGGCGGTCTGGGTCGAGAGGATGTTTCCAGTCTGCAGGTCGATGCTTTGTACCACTAACGTCGTCGAACCGACATCGATAGCCACTCCGATACCCTTTTCGGCCTCGTTTCGGTATATCTGCCTGTCCGTTAATATCTGGTTCTTTTCAACCGGCAACCGAATCACGGCCGGGGCGGTCACTTTACTTCGACAGGCCAATCTCCAGCGCGCCGGGTCATATCCTTTCTTCATTAACAAGGTACGCTGCGTTTCGTCCATCCCGATTTCGCCTTCGAGCAGCTCTATCCGGCAATTCCCGCACAGGCCTTTTCCCCCGCAAGGGAATGCCATGCCTTCCGGCCTAAGTATTTCCGAAAAAAGCGCGCCCGCCTCGGCTTGCAGCACCTTTCCTTCGGGTTCGATTCGTATGGTATAAGTCTTTGCCATATCTTCTTTTTTTAAATAAATGCCTTTTCGCAATCGATGTGTTTCTATTTCGTTTTATTTCTTACCTTTCTGTTTTTATAAAGTAGCTAGAGACGGAGGCTCTTGCGATTTTGTAGACTTTTGGAACGTTAGAGACGCAGGCTCTTGTTACTTTATAAACTTTTAGAATGCTAGAGACGCAGGCTCTTGCTTCTTGTAGATTTTTGGAACGTTAGAGACGCAGGCTCTTGCCACTTTGTAAACTTTTGGAACGTTAGAGACGCAGGCTCTTGCTTCTTGTAGACTTTTGGAACGCTGGAGACGCAGGCTCTTGCTTCTTTGTGAACTTTTAGAACGCTAGAGACGCAGGCTCTTGTTTCTTTGTGAACTTTTAGAACGCTAGAGACGCAGGCTCTCGCTTCTTTACAAACCTACACATGCCTCATTTTCCGATAACCGCAATCCTTTCGTCCGCAGTAGGCGCATTCCGATGCGGGATAGACCGTCTCGCCCCCGGCTGCCAGTAGTCCACTGATAGACTTGAATGGCTGCATTACCTGGGAAGCTGTCAGCTTCACGTGGATCATCTCCGCATCCACCGTAGCGAAAAGCGTGGGCTGGTCGGCTATGTTCCATCCGCAGCATCCCGGGCTAATGGCAAAAGAGAGGTTCCGGAACCCCTGGCTTTGCGTAAGATACCGGCGGAACTCGGCCAAGGTCTTATCCAAGGCCCAATTTGCCAAAATGTCGCATATATAGCCTTTGACATACTCGCCCGTCTGTTGATAATGCCTATATAAATCGCATACATTCTCGCCCAACGTATATACGATAGGCATGACGCGCTGGCATCCGTCCAACAGGCGTACCAACTTCCGCCCCACATGCAGGCATTGCCCTTCCAGGTAAACCGCCGTATCGGTAAACGCGGGATGCTCATAGCAGGCATATACCAATTGCGGGGAAACGCAGGCTTGCAAATCGGCCCGCACCTCCTTTACCTCTGTCTCCAGGTAAAGCAAATAATCCGAAGGGAAAAGGGAGGAATCCGCAGACTCCTCCCCGAATGAAAAATGAGGTATATACACAAAGCTCGTCGGCATGTCTTTCTATTTAGCAGGAATACATTGCAAATGGACTTCCCCGCTGATCGTATCGCCCTTCTTCAGCGGTTGCCGGTAAGGCGCATAATAACTGGCAAGGAAGAGCTCGTCGCCGGGCGTGGCAAAATCAGCCACGAGGAATTGGATACGGTCTCCAGCCAACCAGGAACGCCAATGTTGCGTCCCGTCGGAAGGCACCACGATCCGCCCTTCCTGCGTGCTACGGAGTCCGGCATACCAGATATTCCGGCGTGTGGAACGGAAATCATTACTTCCAAGTTGATTGAAATCGTAGCTCCAAGACCAGGAGGGCTGCATCCGCGGATCGATGTTTTCCGGAAGTCCCTGGTAGAAGAGCTTCGCCTCGCCTACCGGACGGCTAATATGATCGTCTGGATAGACGCTCCATAATCCTTCCCGGCGCCAGAAAGCTGTATCGAAACTGGTCGGTGCCTCGAATACCAATCCCCATTGCCTCGGGTTGACATCCGCCAATGCCTTGAACGAATACGTCGCCTTTATAGCACCGCTGGCATTGATCGACAACGTATAGGAGCCCTTAAACTCCTTGTAAGTACCCTTCACTTCGATTTCGACATCTTCTCCCTGCTGGCGGGCTTTGACGGATTTACATTTCCAAGCTGAACATAGGTCATTGAAGGGTGGCGTATCGGCATTATGGTTTGGATAACAACCACCGCCTGTCAGAGGCAATGCCATCAGGTGCGGACCGCCTACGAGCATTTCCTTTTCCCCCTTTGCCAGGGAAATAATATGTCCATCCTGCCGGCTGACTTCGCAAACGAAATCTTGCCCCGTCACGATAAGGCTGTTTTCTGTCTGCTCGAAGGAGGTCGTTTGCTTTGCCAAGGGCTCGATTTGGTTCTGCACCTGTTCGCCTACGGGAATGTGGTACGTATCCACGCTGAAGCCACGCGGGTCTGTAATATCCAACCAAAGCTCGTGGGCCGTTTGTGGGTTCTTTACCGCAATCGGGAAGCACGTACTATCACCTGGCTGGCAATCTACGGTAACCACACCTGCCTCATCGCCGTAACGCCAATGGATCTTCAATTCATTCAAATTGGAGAATAGGTAACGGTTCTCTACTTCAATCTGGAAATTCTGGGAGGGAGACAATGTCTGGGTCTTTACCTTCACCGGACTATAGACCTTCTTCATGTCCCAATATTCAGGTTTCGGACGACGCCAGCCGTCGATCGGTCCCCATGCACCGTATCCCACAGCCTGTCCGTCGGGGAGTTGGAATATATCATCGATGCCAGACCATATCGAACCTCCCAAAACGCCTGGGGTGCGATACATATTTTCCCACGTAGGAGCTAAGGCTAAGGCCCAATCGCTACGGATACCAGGGTCGGTTACCAACTCGCTCCGATTATACACATTCAGGTGGCAATACTCGCCATAGGTCATGGGCCGGTCGCTCTTCGCCGCCACTTTGTATCCTTCAGGACCGGGATAGTGTATATTTGCTATCGGAGCCGTGCTACCTTGGTTGTTAAAGCCCCCATAAGCCTGGTCGTGGAAGGCATGTGGGCGGGTCGGGTCTGCCTTCTCTACATAAACCTGTACTTGCGCAAAACCTTTGTTCCAATAGGATTCGTTCGCCATCGACCAAAAGAGGATAGAAGGATGGTTCCTGTAGAAATGGATCGTCTCCATGTTCGCCTGCAAGATATACGGGTAATATTGGGGATCCGTATAATCAAGGCGCTTCCAATTCTCGTTGGCATGATGGCCTACCCAGCAGACCGGCGCCTCCAATTCCACAAACATACCCAGTTCATCGCATGCCTCTATCAATTCTTCGCAAGGTGGATAATGCGAGGTGCGGATGAAGTTACAATTGGCTTCGCGGTAAAGTTCTACATCTCGGCGCACCAAATCCGGTGTAATGACGCGTCCCGTCAAAGGATGCATCTCATGTCGGCAGACCCCATGTAGCTTTATAGGTGTGCCGTTCACCAGTACCCGGTTCCCTGCCACTTCCACTTCGCGGAAGCCAAAACGGCGGGAGACGATTTCCTGGGTCTGGTCGCCTTCGTTCAACGCCATCTTCAGGGTGTATAAATTGGGATGTTCGCAATCCCATTTCTTTGGAGAGGAGACTTGCCCTGTTACCCAGCCGCTCCAACTTTCACCGGGTGCAAGGGGCGGTATGGAATGGTGGAAATCAGTAGGCAGCCCTTCGATGCTCAATTGCAAGGAGACTTCATTTTGAGGATGAGAGCTTTGGTTCATGACGGTGGCGTAGACTTTTAGTGTTGCATGCTCATAGTGGTCGTCCAGCTCCGTCACAATTCGCATATCCGATAGATAGACCTCTGGCAGGGCCATCAAAGTTACTTTCCGCGTAATACCTCCCAACTGATGCGCCGCATATTGTGTCAGACTCCCCAACATATCCGCTTGCGATTCGCTGCGTACTTTGACTGCCAGCCTGTTCTCTCCGCTTGTGACCGCATCTGTGATGTCCAATTCGAAAGCCGTCATGCCGCCTGCATGCAAACCGATTTCTTGTCCGTTGAGATAAACTATTGCTTCACTTGAAACGCCGTCGAAACGCAACCGGATTCGTTTGCCGCTCCAATCTGCGGGCAAAGTAAAATGGGTCTGATAGCCTGCCCAACCGGCTGAATCGACTTTAAATCCTTGCATTGTCCACTCGCCTGGTACGGTGATTGGCTTCCAGCCTTCGTGGGTATCCTTTTTATAAAAGTCGGGGGCAGGTTGTTCATGGAAAAGCCAAGTTCCATTGAGAGAAAGTACCGGCTGATACACATTCTTTACTTGCGAAGGGCGGGGCGCATACACGGGCAGGAAATCCTCCACACAAACAGACGTATCCACATCGCCCGTCTCACGGAACATCAAATCCATTCGCTCTTCGCCTAATACGGGAAGCGGGTTCTGTGTATTCACACGTTCCTCTTGGGCGGTTACTTCTCCGACCACACATAAACAGCCCAGGGCCATGCCCAGCAGCCATCTATCTCTTGTTTTTTTGATTCGTTTCATGGTTCTTTTCTATGTTCTATATTCTATGGCAAAAGTACAGACAATCTTCAAAATCGTCCGGACTTCTTGGAGAGATTACTTATTAAAAAAGGAACTGTTACAAGTAATAAGGATTAAAAAGGGAACTACCCTTTCTTCTGCCGCTTATACTGCATGGGAGAAAGGCCCATCACCTGCTTAAACAAACGGGTGAAATAGTAGGGATCGTCGATGCCAATCTTGTAGCAAATCTGGTTGATCCGCATCGGGGTGAAGTCCAGCAACTCACATGCTCGTTGGATTTTCAGCTGGTTGAAGTAGGTAATGGGAGAATACCCGGTGTCGTGCTTGAAGCGCATCGAGAAATAGGAAACCGAGTAGCCCAGTCTGCGGGCAATTTCTTCCAACGGGATTCGTTTCTCGATATTCTCTTTCATGAAGTGAATGGCCGCAGCAATGATGTCGTCCGCCTCTTCACCTGGCTCTAATTGATAGGCGGCGGCACGGTAAGATTGCAGGAAGGCCAACGTCCCTAAGAAATGGTAGAACGCCGTGCAAGCATAGAGCAGGTTCTCGCGACTGTAGCCCATTTCCAAGACGTGGAATATCTCTTCGAAAAGCTGGATACGGTCGTGTATGCGCGAGTGCGTGGTCGGCTTTACGTCGCGCGGCGCCATCGTCGTGCTGCTAAAGCAAGAAGCCATCTTGCCTTTGAAATGTACCCAATAAATTGTCCAGGGATTCTGCTCATCCGCGCCGTAAGCATGGGGCAGGTTGGGAGGTAGTATGAAATATTGGTGCTCATGTACCTCATACGTCACATTTCCTACGCGGTACCATCCAGCCCCACTGACACAATAAATAAAAACATACTGGCTGATGGGTTCGTTCCGCTCCCGATAGTGGTGCAGGGCACGAGGGTAATAGCCAATATCCGTAATATACAATACCGAGGCCAAGGGATGGACCTCCATCTCTTGTACACTATATATAGGGATCACGATCGCGCGCTCTCCTTCAAATCCATCTTTCTGTCGTATCATGCGTCTTCGTATTTATAGTACAAAGATAAGTAGAGAAATCGTAAGATTCTCCATGTTTTTATTCTTTTTATCCATTTTCTTTTCCAAACAAACCTGCTTACTTTGCAGACAGAATTAGAAAAACACAGAAAATATGAAACAAACAAGCATTTATTTGTGGCTCATCTGCCTCGTTTCGGCGATGGGCGGACTGCTGTTCGGCTACGATTGGGTAGTCGTCGGGGGTGCCAAGATTTTTTATGAACCGTTCTTCCAGATTGAAGCGGACGCAGCAATGCGGGGCTGGGCCATGAGCAGTGCGCTGGTGGGCTGTCTGGTAGGGGCGTTGTTGTCGGGTTCCTGGAGCGACCGGTACGGGAGGCGGCGGATGCTGATCGTCTCGGCTTGGCTCTTTCTTATCTCTGCCATCGGCACAGGCATTGTGGATAGTTTCCTATGGTTTGTTATCTATCGCATTGTGGGCGGACTGGGCATAGGAATTGCCTCGAACGTGTCGCCTGTCTATATTGCCGAGGTGTCTCCTGCGCACGTCCGGGGAAAGTTTGTGTCGATCAACCAGCTAACTATCGTCTTGGGTATCCTCCTTGCCCAGATTGCCAACTGGTTGATAGGCGAGCATTTCACTGCGGGAAGTTCCACCCTTACTCCGTACAGTATCGAATGGGCTTGGCGATGGATGATATGGGCAGAGACGATTCCGGCGGCCCTCTTCCTCCTGCTGGCCTTTTTCATACCCGAGAGTCCCCGTTGGCTTCTTGTCCAGCATAAACAGGAAAGGGCCCAAACTATTTTGATGAAAATCGGAGGAACGTCCTACGCGGACGAGACCATCTCCAGCCTCCAGCAAATCACGTCGCAAAAGGTAGAGACCGAGGGCTGGTCCGCACTTCGCAACCGCCGTTTCCGCAAGGTGTTGCTCATCGGCATCGTCCTGGCCATCTTTCAACAATGGTGCGGCATCAATGTCATTTTCAACTATGCGCATGAAATCTTCTCGGCCGCCGGCTATGCGGTTTCCGACATTTTAATGAACATTGTGGTGACGGGCGTAACAAATGTGGTCTTTACCTTGGTGGCCATCTATACTGTCGACCGCTGGGGGCGCCGGGCCTTGCTTTTTGTCGGCTCTATAGGTTTAGCCATCATTTACCTGATCTTGGGGACATGCTACCAAATAGGTGCGAGCGGTATCTTTATGCTCCTGCTGATTGTAGCGGCCATAGCATGCTATGCGATGTCTTTAGCTCCTATCGTGTGGGTGGTGCTCTCCGAGATTTTCCCGGTGCGTATACGCGGGATCGCCATGGCGCTCTCTACGTTCTTCCTCTGGGTAGCCAGTTTCTTATTAACCTATACCTTCCCTATCTTAAATGAAGCCATAGGTGCGGCAGGTATCTTTTGGATATATGGAGCCATCTGTTTAGCTGGGTTCCTTTTCATCCGAAAACAGCTGCCGGAAACAAAAGGCAAGACGCTGGAGGAACTGGAAAGTGAGTTAACAGGGAATTCTTGAGACTTTCTAAACCTTTAAGAAAGTCTCAAAAATTCTCAGGAAGGTTTCTAAACCCTTTAGAAAGTTCCCTGAATTCTCAGGAACGTTTCCAAAGCCTTTAGAAAGTCTCCTGAATTCTCAGGAATGTTTCTAAAGCCTTTAGAAAGTCTCCTGAATTCTCAGGAACGTTTCTAAACCCTTTAGAAAGTCTCCTGAATTTCCAGGAACGTTTCTAAAGCCTTTGGAAAGTCTCCTGAGTTTTCAGGAACGTTTCAGAGGGGCTCGGAAAGCCTCCTGAATTCTCAGGAAGGTTTCAGAGGTGCTCGGAAAGCCTCCTAAATTCTCAGGAACGTTTCAGAGGGGCTCGGAAAGGTTAGACAGTATTTATAAAGGCGACTTTTTATCGAAATAATGACTACAAATTTAAGGAAAATATAAAATAGAATAGGAATATGAAACAAAAAGTAGACGTGTGGGAAGAAATGGTGATGATTCCTACGTACCGAATTGGGAAGCCGGATAAGAATCCTATGTTTTTTGAGAAACGCGTGTATCAGGGGAGTAGCGGTGTGGTCTATCCATACCCGGTTATTGAGCGTATCTTTGATGATTGCCAAGAGCAGCCATACCGTGCGCTGTTTTTGGAAAATGAATACTTGAAAGTCATGATTCTGCCAGAGCTGGGTGGACGTGTGCAAATGGCCTACGATAAAATCAAGCAAAGACATTTCATTTATTATAACCACGTAATAAAACCGGCGCTGGTGGGATTGACAGGCCCCTGGATATCGGGCGGGATAGAGTTTAATTGGCCCCAACACCATCGCCCCAGTACTTTCCTCCCTGTCGATTATAAGATTGAACGGCCAGCAGATGGCAGCGTGCAGGTATGGGTGAGCGAACGCGAGCGGATGTTTCACCAGAAAGGCATGGCGGGTTTTACGCTTCGCCCAGGACGTGCGGTGCTGGAAATACAGGGCATCTTGTATAACCCGACTCCCTTTCCGCAGACTTTCCTTTGGTGGGCCAACCCAGCTGTGGCGGTGAACGACCATTACCAATCGGTATTCCCCGGAGATGTTAGCGCGGTGTTCGACCATGGCAAACGCGACGTCTCGCGTTATCCAGTCGCGACGGGTACTTACTACAAGGTGGATTATTCGGCGGGCGTCGACATTTCGAAGTATAAGAATATACCAGTCCCTACGTCGTATATGGCAATCCGTTCCCGCTACGACTTTGTCGGGGGATACGAGAATGATACGCAAGCGGGCGTCCTCCATGTGGCCAACCATCACATCTCGCCGGGGAAAAAGCAATGGACCTGGGGGTGCGGCGACTTTGGGAAAGCCTGGGACCGCAACCTGACGGAGACCGATGGTCCTTACATCGAACTCATGGCAGGAGTTTATACCGACAACCAACCCGACTTTACCTGGCTGCAACCTTATGAGGAGAAACGGTTCACGCAATACTTCCTTCCTTACCGCGAGCTGGGCGTGGTAAAGAATGCGACAGCCGACCTGCTGATGAACATCGAGCCCGAGACAGAAGGGCAATCGACCCTGAAACTTTTCGCGACTTCCCAACAGCAAGGAGTACATGTACAGGTTTTGCAGAATAAGCAGCTTTTGCTGGATACCGTACAGGATCTTTCTCCCGAAAACGTATTCCAGATAGCGGTCCCCACCGGTACGCTGGAGGGTATCGCTATACATATATATAATAGCACAGGAAAGTGCATCCTTTCCTGGCGGCCTGAACCGGATGTCATCAAACCAGTACCGGAACCAGCTAAAGCCGCCCTCGCCCCGGAAGATATACGCACTACTGAACAGCTCTACCTGACGGGCCTGCACCTGGAGCAATACCGCCATGCGACTTACTCGCCCGTGGATTATTACCAGGAGGCGCTCCGGCGTGACCCCAGCGACATACGGAATAACAACGCTATGGGGCTTTGGTTGCTCCGCCGAGGACAATTCGGGGAAGCAGAACGCTATTTCCGGAAGGCTGTAGAGACCTGGACAGAACGGAATCCCAACCCCTATGACGGCGAGCCTCTTTACAACCTCGGCCTATGCCTGAAGTATCAGCACAAGGTAGATGAGGCGTATGCCTATTTCTACAAAGCCTGCTGGAATGCGGCGTGGCAAGATGCGGGCTATTTTTCGCTGGCGCAGATTTCGGCGGGAAGAGGTGATTGGGAATGCGCGCTCGACGAAATCGAGCGGTCGTTGCTGCGGAATGTGAACAGTCTCCGGGCTCGCCACCTGAAGGCCATTATCCTTCGGCACTTAGGACAGAAAGAGGAGGCGTTGGCCTGGATTGAAAGCTCCCTTGCCATCGATCCCTTCAACTATGGGTGCAGCTTTGAAAAGTACCTGCTGACCGGGGATGAAAGCCTGTTAGAGGCACTAAGCCAACAGATGCGCGGGGAGGCGCACAACTATGAAGAGCTGGTTACGGATTACATCTCGAACCTGTGTTGGAAAGAAGCCGAGGCCGTGGCGACTTGGGCCATCCGCTTAAAGGTATCGGATCGGACCCTACTTCACTACTACTTGGCGTGGATTAAAGGAATGCTCGGACAAGAAGAGAAGGCCAAGCAGCTTATCCAAGAAGCTGAGACCTTGCCTCAGGATACCTTCTTCCCTAATACGCTGGAGGCACAAGAAGCGTTGACCTATTGCACCCAGATCCTCCCGCATACCCCGAAAGCGTGGTACCTGCTGGGAAATATCTTATACGACAAACGGATTTATGACGAAGCCATCGAGGCATGGGAGACCTCCATAAAACAAGACAATACGTTCCCGACCGTCTTCCGCAATCTGGCATTGGCCTATTATAATAAACAAGGTAAGAAAGAAGAGGCAGTTCGCCTCATAGAACGCGCCTACGAGTTGGATCGTTCGGATGCCCGTGTGTTGATGGAATTAGACCAACTCTATAAACGACAGAATGTGGCATACGAGACAAGGCGCTCACACCTTCACGCCAATATGGAGGCCGTTTGCCAACGGGATGATCTATACTTGGAATATGCCACGTTGCTGAACCAGCTGGGACGCTATGACGAGGCGATCCAGTGGATCGACCAGCGCCAGTTCCACCCTTGGGAAGGAGGTGAGGGAAAAGTCCCCATGCAATACCAACTCGCCCGATTAGGTCTTGTGCAGCAATTACTAAAAAGAAAAGAATACCAACAGGCTCTGCGCTGGCTGGAGGAATGCTACGTCTACCCGCCTCATCTGGGCGAAGGCAAACTGCAAGGGATGCGGGAGAATGAATTGGACTACTGGAAAGGATGCATTTACGAAGGCCTGGGCGACGAGGCCAAGCAGCAGGAAGCTTTCGAAAGGGCCCTGGCTGGCCAGTACGAACCCACCGCGGCGATGTATTACAACGACCAACGTCCGGACGTGATCTACTTCCAAGGCTTGGCTGCCCGGAAATTGGGACGTGAGGAGGAGGCACGTTCTCGCTTCCATAAACTCATTGACTTCGGCGAACGGCATCTCTTCGACGTATTTAAAATGGACTACTTTGCGGTGTCGCTTCCCGACTTGCAGATTTGGGAGGACGACATGGATAAGAAGAATCGGGTCCACTGTCTTTACCTGATGGGATTGGGCCATTTAGGCTTGGGTCACCAGGAGAAGGGGAAGAAATATTTGCAAGAAGCCTATCAGCTGGATGGCAACCACCAAGGTATCCAACGAATCCTAACCAGCCTGGAAGAAGGCATCTAAATAAATGACTTATGCAAACACGAAAAATGAAACTATTCACGTATCTCTATACTGGATTGCTTGCCTTGAATATGGCATCCTGTATGCAAGAGAAACCCAATGAGCTGGATTTGTCGGGCGAATGGAAGTTGCAACTGACTTCCCCTGACGTAACGCAGGTCCCGGAAGCTGGATTTGACCAAGTCGTCAATCTCCCTGGATCCTTGCAAGAACAAGGGTATGGCGAGGATATTGGTCTGCAAACCGAATGGACAGGGCAGATTGTAGATAGAAGTTGGTACGACGCTCCGGAATATGAACCCTACCGCCAACCAGGAAATATAAAGGTTCCTTTCTGGTTGAACCCGGAGAAGCATTATGTGGGCGTCGCCTGGTATCAAAAGCAAGTGACGATACCAGCTGGGTGGGAAGCCCGTCCGGTTGTCTTGGAACTGGAACGTGCACATTGGACGACAACGCTCTACGTCGACGGCAAGCCGATGGGGGAACAAGTCTCCTTGCAAACGCCACACCGCTACGTCCTGCAGGGACTTGCCCCAGGCCAACACACCTTCACCCTGAAGGTGGATAACCGGCTTTATGTCAATGTAGGTGCCAATGCACATAGTGTCTCCGACCATACGCAAAGTAACTGGAACGGAATCATAGGTGACCTGACACTTTCACCCAAACCCGTTGTATATATTGAGGATGTGCAGGTCTATCCTGATATCCATGCCAAGAAAATAGAGGTAAAAGTTGCCTTGAAAGGGACGGTTTCCCAAGAACCGGTAAAGCTCTCCTTGATGGCAAAGAGTGCAGACGGGAAATCCATAGGCCAGCCTGTCTCCTACACCTACGACGCAGGAACTACCGACCCCAGCATCTCCTTATCTTATCACTTGGGAGATAGTGCGGAGCTTTGGTCCGAGCATAACCCGACGGTCTATCGGCTCACGGCGAAGCTCCAAGTCGGTAGCGAATCCGACCAAAAAGAGACAGACTTCGGGTTGCGCGAGTTTAAGGCGAACGGGACGCGGTTCGAAGTCAATGGGCATCCTATCTTCTTGCGCGGAACTTTGGAGTGCTGCATCTTCCCGCTGACAGGCTACCCCAGTATGGAGGCGTCGTATTGGGCAAAGATCTACCGCACCTGCAAGGAGTATGGGTTGAATCATGTCCGTTTCCACTCGTGGTGTCCTCCGGAAGTTGCCTTTCAGGTAGCAGACAGCCTGGGTATTTATCTGCAGGTAGAATGTGGTGCCTGGACCGACGTCGGCAGCGGTCAGCCCCAAGACCAATGGATTCAGGAAGAGAGCACACGAATTCTGAAGGAGTACGGAAACCATCCATCCTTCTGCCTATTAGCACACGGCAATGAACCCAGCGGAGCCAACCAAGCCAATTATCTGGCAGACTTGGTAGACTATTGGAAAGCGGAAGACAATCATCGGCGCGTCTATACCAGTGCCGCTGGCTGGCCCTACATTCCGAACGCCGATTACTGGAGCACGATGGATCCGCGCATCCAAGTGTGGGGCGCCGGCTTGAATAGCATAATCAACAAGGAATCCCCACGGACCGATTATGACTTCTCCCACATTATCCGGAAAGATATGCCGACCGTCAGCCACGAAGTGGGGCAATGGTGCGTTTACCCGAACTTTCAGGAGATCTCCAAATATACCGGCGTACTCAAGGCGAAGAACCTGGAGATATTCCAAGAAACCTTGGACAAGAAAGGGATGCTTCCCTTGGCAGACAAGTTCCTCTACGCCTCCGGACGCTTGCAAACGCTCTGCTACAAGGCCGATATTGAAGCTGCCCTCCGCACACCGGGATTTGCAGGCTTCCAACTACTGGACTTGCATGACTTCCCGGGACAAGGCTCTGCCCTCGTCGGGGTACTCGATCCTTTCTGGGATTCGAAGGGCTATGTAGATGGGAAGGAGTACCGGATGTTCTGCAATGAGACCGTACCCTTGGCACGCTTCCCCAAGATGGTTTGGCTGAACAACGAAAAGCTGGAAGTGCCGATCGAGGTCGCTCACTTCGGCACGGAACCTTTGGAAAACGTCCGCTTTTGTTGGGATATAGCCAAACCAAACGAAGAGGCTTACCATTTTAAAGAAAAGAGAACTACGATTCCGGTAGGTAATGGCTATGTGGTAGATACACTTCTATATGATTTCTTGGGTATCGAAGAGCCCACGCAGCTCATCATATCATCCTATATCAAAGGAACAGAGGTGCGCAACCAATGGAACATTTGGGTGTATCCGGCAGAAAAGAAGGCCATAGAAAAGAAACCCTATATCACTTCCACACTCGATGCCCGCGCCCAGGCAGAGCTGGAGAAGGGTGGCTCGGTGCTCTTGCTCAATTATGGGAAAGTGCCTGAGGAGAAAGGGGGCGACATTGCCGTCGGTTTCTCCAGCATCTTCTGGAATACGGCTTGGACTAACAAGCAACCTCCCCACACGTTGGGCATCTATTGCGAGAAAAACCATCCGGCATTGCACGCTTTTCCCAATGAAGGCGTAAGCGATTACCAGTGGTGGGATTTGATGAGCCGGTGCGACGCGATGGTGCTCGACGATTTCCCGAAAGGTTTCGAACCGATTGTCTACATCATCGACGATTGGTTCACGAACCGGAAGCTCGGCCTGCTCTACGAGGCCAAGGTAGGTAAGGGAAAGCTATTGGTCTGCAGTGCCGATTTGCAGCACGATTTAAACACGCGCCCGGCGGCCGCCCAGTTCCGCCAGAGCTTATTGGAATACATGGCCTCGGACGCATTTAATCCGGCACAGGAGCTGAACGTCGCCGACATCTTTTGAAAACGCCCCGAGGGGAATTTGTGTTCCCGACACCTATCGGGAACACAAACGAGGGCTCCGACGTGTTCCCAACACCTATCGGGAACACAAACGAGGGCTCCGACGTGTTCCCGACACCTATCGGGAACACAAACGAGGGCTCCGACGTGTTCCCGACACCTATCGGGAACACAAACGAGGACTCCGGCGTGTTCCCGATACCGAACGGGAACACAAACGAGGACTCCGGCGTGTTCTCGATACCGAACGGGAACACAAGAAAATAGAATTTTAACGAAAAGAACAAACACATGAAACGATTAAACATCTTAATGATCGGATTGGCAAGCTGCCTCTACGGAGCGTTGCAAGCCGAGGAACAAATCAGCCTCGCCGGGCTTTGGCGTTTCCAACTCGACCCGATGGGATTCGGGAAGACGCCGGGTTCGGAACTCTATTTAAGTAAACTGACAGAAACCATCCAACTTCCCGGCTCGACGGATGAAGGCGGAAAAGGAATCCAGAACATCGTGGCGCATGTAGACCGCCTCAGCCGTAAGTTTGAATATTGCGGGCAGGCTTGGTACCAACGCGAAGTAGTGATTCCCGAAGATTGGCAAGGAAAATCGATTACCCTATCGTTGGAACGGTGCCATTGGGAAACGACGGTCTATGTGGACGGCGCGCTCGTCGGGAGCGAGGAGCATCTTTCCACGCCCAACCGGTTCGACCTTTCCCGCCAATTGACGCCCGGTGTACATACCTTGACGCTTTGCATCGATAACCGATTGAAATACCCGATGGACCAATGGAACCACGGGACGACCGAATACACGCAAACAAATTGGAACGGCGTCGTAGGAGAAATGCAATTGATCGCCCGCGAGCCGGGACATATCCAGCGGATACACCTCTTCCCCAACCTGAAGGGAGAGACCGTGCAAGCCCGTATGGACTTTACACCTTCTAAGGAAAGAGAAGAGGAAACCTTGCAACTGACCTTGCGCGAGAAAGGAGGAAAGATCCTTTCGCAAAGCACGCATACGGTTTCGGTAGATACGTTGGAGACGACCTTCGAGGTGAACCTGCCTGCCAAAGACCTCCAAAAGTGGGATGAGTTCACCCCTTCGCTCTATGAAGTGGAGGCGGTTTGGCAAGGTGATACGATCCGCGAAACGTTTGGTATGCGGGAAGTGACGCAAGGGAAGCACCATGTGCAAGTGAATGGGCGGAATGTCCATCTGCGCGGTGCGTTGGATTGCTGCGTCTTTCCGCTTACGGGTTATCCGGCGACCGACGTAGCATCTTGGAAGCGCATCTTCGAAACCGTCAAAGAGTACGGGTTGAACCATGTCCGCTTCCACTCGTGGTGCCCGCCCGAAGCCGCTTTTGAGGCCGCAGATGAAGTGGGTATTTATATCCAGGCAGAGCTTCCGATGTGGATAAAAGACGTGGGAAAGTATCCGGCTCGCCGAGATTTCTTCGAACGGGAGATGTACGCCATCTTGAATGAGTATGGGAACCATCCTTCCTTTATCTTAATGTGTAATGGAAACGAGAACGAGGGAGACTTCAATGTCCTCGAAGATTTGGTCAAGAAAGCACAAGCATACGATAACCGAAGACTTTATTCCGCCTCGACGGCGCGTACACATGTCAAAGCCGACCAATTCTATACTTCGCATGTAAGTGAGAAAGGATGGATTACGGTCTATGAAGGGAAACCTTCGACGGATTGGGACCTCAATGAGACTTCTGCCATCGATGTGCCCGTCATCGCCCACGAAACAGGACAACGCTGCATGTACCCGAACTTCGAGGAAATCAAGAAATATACGGGTGTCCTCGAACCACGTAATTTCTACACCTTCCAAGAGCGATTGGCCAAGAACGGAATGCTCGCCCAAGCTGAGGACTTCTTCCAGGCAACAGGCGCCCATACGGTGTTGCAATATAAAGAGGTGAATGAAGCATTACTACGGACTTCCACCTCGGGAGGTTTCCAATTGCTTGGCCTTTCTGATTTTCCCGGACAAGGAAGTGCTTTCGTAGGCATCCTGGATGCCTTTTGGGAGAACAAAGGACTCGTGACGCCGGAGAAATACCGCGAATCCTGCGCGCCGATAGTACTTTTAGCCCGTTTGCCGAAGCGTACTTATACGAATGAGGAAACATTTACCGCCCAATTGGGCATCTACCATTACGGACCTGAAAACCTAAAGAAGGGGAAACTGACCTGGCAATTGATCGACGAGAAGAGGCAAACATTCCGCTCGGGCACGTTATCGCACGGCATGATTCCTTATAGCACGGTCGATTCGCTCGGCATCGTGTCCATTCCATTGCGAGCTATTGAGAAGGCAGGCAAATATACCTTAAAAGTACAAATCGCAAAAGATATTCGTAATGAATGGGATATTTGGGTGTATCCTGTGCCGCAAGAAACAGACCTTGCCGTTTCTTATGTCCGTAGTTGGGAAGAAGCCCGTCCGCTTTTGACCGAAGGCAAACAAGTATTGCTAATTCCTGACCGTAAACCTGCGAATGGACGAAAAACACACTTTGCCAGCCATTTCTGGAATCCGATTATGTTTAATTGGGAACCTATGATTGTCGGGACACTTATTGATCATCAGCACTCGGCGTTTGCCAACTTCCCCACGTCCTATTATGCTGATTGGCAATGGTGGGATATTCTGAACCAGGCCGTGGCACTCGACTTAACCGATTTCCGTGACCTCACACCCGTTATTCAGAGCATCGATACATACGAAGTGAACCGAAAACTTGGCATTGCCTTCGAAGCCAACGTAGGGAAAGGCAAATTGTTCGTACTCTGCGTTGATGTTATAAAAGATATGGATGCACGGTTAGCTACGAAACAATTATTACGATCGGTCAAGGAATATGTCTCTTCAGATAAGTTCAACCCAACGGTTACGCTTCCGATTTACGAACTGGACAAGCTATTTGATGATACGGAAAAGGCTATCCAGTCCAATAAATCCAATACGGCGATTGATTTGTTGTTAAATAAATAGACAGGAATAGATACTATATATCAAGGAATAAACGTACCTTTGCGAAGATTTGAGAGTCTAATTGAGACAATCATCAGGAATATTTGGGAGAACAAGAAAAGAAACGGTAACTCATTAAAGCTGCCGTTTCTTTATTTTTGGCGTCTCTTTTGGATGAGAACTATTTTATTATAAACACATAAATGAATTGACGTATGATGAAATTTTTACATCGTGTAGCCGTACTATTAGTGGCGGCGTGCAGTATGCAGAGCTTATCTGCAGAAGAAATTACGCTGACCGAAGCAGGTTCGCTGGCCAGCACATTAGGAGACAAAGTAACAACCATTAGCGAACTGACGCTCGCAGGCCCTATCAATGATGCCGATTTTGCTACGCTCGCTGAAATGGGGAAAGAGAACCTGAAGGTATTGGACTTGGGTGCCGCCCTGCCTGCTGGCGATTCTATTCCTGCGATGGCATTATTACAAGCCAATCAAATTACTTCATTGGTATTGCCCGAGACGACAAAAAGTATCGGTTTGATGGCATTGGGCGGATTATCGATTAGTTCGATAGAGCTTCCTGCCTCATTAGAGTATATTGCTCCGAGAGCATTCCGAGATCCAAAAGGAACACTGAGCTCAATTACCTTAGCAGAAGGGAATGAATCCTTTACACTGGTAGACGGTATGTTGTATTCAGCCGATAAGAAAACATTGGTACTTTGTCCTCCGGCGCGCGAAGGGAAAATAACCGTGCCTGAAGGGACAGAGTGTATTGGAGCTTCAGCATTTGATTATTGCAAGAAGATTACTTCGATTCAGCTTCCGGCTTCGGTTGTGGAAATCGGAGCAGAGGCTTTTTATAGCATGAGCACGTTAACTTCGATCAATTTGGACGAAATAACAAGCATCGGCTATGATGCGTTTGGGGGTTGTGATGCATATATAGGAAATAATGGGGTAGTTTCGCTGCCGAAAATAAAGTATATTGGAGAGCAAGCTTTCAGTGCGCTTTCGATTGTAAAGGTAGAAACAGGCGATGACTTGGAAACGATCGACGAACAAGCATTCTGGTTGTGCAAGGAGCTTATAGAAGTTACATTGGGAAAGAACCTGAAAGAAATCAGAAAAAGTGCTTTCCATGCCGCAGATACGCTAATGAAAGTAACTTGCTATGCAGAGGTGCCCCCGGTTATTGTGAATGATTATCATGCGATCAATTATAAGTTTGAGGCAGAAGGCACTTTGTATGTACCAGCAGGTTCCATAGAAGCATACAAGTCTGCCAACTTATGGAACAAGGTATCCCATATCGAGCCGATCAGCGGCACTACAGGCATCGAAGATTTGGCAGAGGCAGATTACCAAGTAATTGGCACCGAAGGCGGTATCCTTGTAAAGGGTAATGCGCCGGTTTCAGTACGCGTATTCAAAGTATCGGGCGTATTGGTAAAGGAACAAACCCTCGCAGGTGGCAACGCACAAATCTCCTTACAAAAGGGCATTTACTTCATCTCTTTGAACGGAGAAAAAGCCAAAGCCATTGTGGTAAGGTAAAAAGGAGATAAAACATAGTTATAGTTGCCGGGATTCACGCCGTGATTTCCGGCAATTATAGTTATAAACGGAGATGGTTATAGGCATAAAATGCCGATTCTATAACGCATGAATTTCATCACATATATTTTGAATATGGTCTAATCCGTATAGCATAGAGCGCGAGTCAATATTCATCCACGAGAAAAGCGTCTGAATCTTTTGGTATTCATTTATGATATAACGTGTATCGATAATCGAGGTATGTTGTTGAAAACATATAGGTTCATGGTGGGCTATTCTATTACGCAAACTATTTACTTTATCCAGTTCATTAAATATATAAGTGTGGTTATATTGGAACGTAGCAGAAGAACGGGGTTTATTGGGGAATATTTGCAACAAACATTGTCCTGTCGCTTTATATTGAGGCGCAGAAAACATGTATTTCCAAACACCAAATTCCATCTCTGCAATCAATTTAAAATGAGAATATGTATTTTGAAGGCTAAGTTTGTGGTAAGCCTTATATATTATTCTTTCTGTTTCTTTCGTTTTTCCGCTTGTGAAAATTCCGCCTGGCTGTATCGAATCCCGCAACCAATCATTTCCCAACGATAACGTCAATCGGCTGTTTATCGCATTTCGGAGAGCCACTTCGAAACAACTCACAATCGTAAACATCTCCTGGGAAAGTCTTAAGTTATAACGGTATAAAGTCATAGCCTTCCGCGTATTGTTATTAACCGCAGATAAATATCGTTGCATCCGTTGCGAGGATAAAATGCGCTCAAAATCTAAATATTTCATAAATATAGACCTTTATAAGATGTTTGTATCAAAGAAAAATAGTATATTTGTGATGTTGATTCCCGGTAGCCTCTGATTCGTCAAGCTGTCGGGTTTTGTTTTATATGGACGAAAGTATAAATAAAATTTGAAATAAGAAAATCTTCGACTTCTGATGTTGATTACATGAATCTATCATGATAATTTCTAAACTCATCTTTCACCTTTCTTCTATAATACTTATGCTGAATGAGATCCTGTGAATCGTCTCATTTTAGACACAAAGTTCACCGAGGACGCACTAAGGGTGCGATGATGTAGTGTGAAAGAAAGAGACGATTCACCATTATTTATTATGTAATAGGCAGTTATCTTAGATGTGAAAGATAAGTTTGGAAATTAGTATGTATATATAATGAATTTGTTGGCATTATGTTATCATATAAAGAAACTTTTCTTACCTTTGCGTCATGAAGCGTACAATAATAACATACGGCGGATACTTTGAAAAGTTCATATCTACACTTACAGAGAAACCTCAAAGACTCCTTCTTCTGAGATAAAAAAGGCATTAAAAATAATGGAGGCATATTATGGAGACAAATAATCATCAGATTGTAGATTATGATGCAGTCTTGGATGCGAAATTCGGTAAGGAGGGAACGCCCGAACGCGCTAAGTTCGAAGCAGAAGCATACGCTTTTTACACCAGTCAAATCCTGCTGGAAACAAGGAAAGAAGCGAAAATGACCCAAAGCGAACTCGCTAAAAGGGTAGGCACGAACAAGTCTTATATTTCAAAAATCGAACATGGGCTTATCGAACCAGGCGTAGGGCTGTTTCTGCGCATCATCAACGCGCTTGGGCTTAAATTCGATATTGTAAAGCCAATGATGTGATCGAATAGCCCGTTTTTTAACACAAAAGGAACGAAGGGAACAAAGGACACGAAGTTTTGAACATGGAATAGCTTCGTGTCCTTTGTTCCCTTTGTGTTTAAATCCGGTTTCATCCTCTAAACCCCGGGATTTCGTCCATAAATCCCCTACTTTCGGATAAGAACTTGAAAATTTTCTCACTTTTTTCTTGCTATTTCATTTTTCCTCCTTACCTTTGCATCGATTCCGCAGCGAATAGGGTTTCGCCTTTGGGGATCATTGAAATATTGACAAGCATTTCGTGAAGATTATTCCTGCTTTGAAAATCTGACAAATTTTTAAGAACAATTGGAATGATGGACAGAAAATGCTTGCGCTATTTACAGATTATTTGTAGGAGTTTCCTATATTCGTGCATATCATATAGTATATGTAGCATTGGAGGGAAACTGGAAATATAATCGTATAGGCGCGGGCTGTTGTTCTATTATTAATTGTTCGGGTTTTGTCAGAGCCTCAAAGCAAATGATAGACAACGTAAAGCCCGCGCTTTTTTTATGTCCGTTCATAACCAAAGCCGGGTAGTTGTTTTGTCTTCATGAGATTTAATCAAGAACTTATTAATCAAACATTTTTGTATAATTAAAATTTTAAATCTTATGAACAAAAAAGTACTTACGCTTTGTGCCGGCGTTCTGTTGGTAAGCGGTTCAGCGGTATTTACGATGAACGCTTTGAACGTGGGCAATGAAAAGGCTCAGAGCACGTATGTAGCAGCTATTTCGACAAGAGCTGCAGATGGAGTTATTACGGGCTATGACCTTGTTTATACTGCAACTAAAGAAGAGGCTCAAGCTTCTTGGAAAGTTGTAGTGAATGAGGGTTCTTACAAATTAATGGTTGATGAGAACTTTGGTTTGACTGCTGATGCTCAGATTGTAAAAGGAGAAAGTATCTCTTCTTTCAAGATTAATGCTTTGGGTATTATTGAAGGATTGACCATCTACGAAAGTGAAGTTGCTTTGTTTGATAATGATGGAAAAGTTGTTACTGATCCTACGGCTAAAGGTTCTTATTTCTTGGCTAAGGCAACAACAAGCGAAGTTGATGCTTTGAAAGTTGAAACGCAGGTTGTGAACTATGCTACGGATGAGAAAGAATTCACATTGGTAGACTTAGGTGAAGGTGATTTCTCTGAGGGTATTGGAGAAATTAAAACTGGTACTGTCTTTTATATAGGTAGCGGTACATCTAAATTAAAATCTGATATTACTCAGGGTTCTAATAAGTATGTTACTATAGAAGATAACGCTATTTCTGCAGGAGGAACTGATGGTGAAAATGCTTTTGTAATGCAAGAAGACGGTTCTTTCAAATTAGGTGATATTACTTTGCAAATTGACGGTCAAGTAGTTTATGCTTATACCTCTTCTTCTAAGAGATTGGCCTCTGCAGACTTGGAAGCATATGAAAATGCAATAAATGTTCCTGTTGTCTTAGGCGTTGAATCTAAAGAGACTGTAGTTGAAGATTTGACAGAGGAGTCTTCTGTTGTTACTGCTAATGTTAAAAAAGTAGAAACTACGGCTCCGGGTGCTGACATTCCTGGCATGGGTGACGAGGTTTATGTTACGGAAGAGGGTGAAATTGATCTCGTAGCAGGTGTGACGAAAGTATCTGATATCCCAGCTCCGTTCACAATCGAAGTTGCAGACGGTGAAAAACTTCCTGAAGGATTAACCGGTTCTTGGACTTTGGATGGTGGTAAGCTCGTAAACTTGGCTGCAAAGAAGGCTGGCAAAGAGGCTATCTATCTGGGTGCAGACAACAAGCTGGTTGAAGAGGCAGATGCATTGACCGGTATTTCTTATACTGCAAATGGTTTGACTATCGGCGGAACTCCGTATGCTACATTGAAGACTACCGGCGAAGCATTGGCTTTGGATTTGAACAATGACGACCAGAAGAGCAGTGTGGCTACGGGTGATATCGTTAAACTTAGCGATGGAACAAGAACTTCCGCTGGTATGTATAGAGTTGTTGTTGGTGAAAAATCTAATGGCAATTTCACGTATTCATTCGTTGCTGTAGACGAACATGGTAAAGATATAGATCCTATATCATATTTGTCTTACAATGATGAAACAGATTTTACTGGCAAGAAATATGACGGTTCATTCTCTTTACAAGCAGCAGATGGCACATTTGTTACTTTGAATAGTGATGGTACTGCATTTATGGCTGCTCAAGGTCAAGTTTCTTTAGCTTTAATCGCTACTGATGATCAGATTCAGCCTGATGTGAAATCTTTCAAGGTTGATGACTTGTTAGACAACTTCGGCACAAAGACCAGCTTCGGTGTTACTTTGAAACATAAGTATGTAGACGAAGATGGTGATGACGCTACAAAGGATATTACTACAGGTAATGTCTTTGCCGATGCTGAATTGGTTCCGTATCAATATACTACAGATGGTAAGTTGGAAGAATACACAGGTGATGACAATAGCCCAGAAACTACATTCTTGTTGAAGAGCGGCGACCGCTTCATCGTATTGGAAACTACAGAAGATTCAGAATGGACAAGCATCAACGACGACCTGAAGGATGGTGGCTATAAGTTCACTACACTGGGCGAAAAGGCTATGCTTGAAATGATGGAAGGTGATGGTGAGTTGAACGACAAGACTTACGCTCCTTACTTCACATTCAACTACGATAACAATACGAACGCAAACGGTACAGGCAAGGCTGTTTATAATATTGAAGTGAAGGACTTCAACAAGTCTCTTGTTAACTACGTTTCTTCATTCGAAGTGAAGACAGGTGCTCAGAAAGGCGTTTACTTGACAGTAACTGCTGATAAGGCTTACTGGGTAGCTGCTGAACTCGGTGCCAACAACTTGGTGAAGGCGAAGAGCGACCACAGCCCGTTGAACTATCAATATGTGAACATCCAGTTCGCTAATCACGAGTCTATCAAAGAATCGAATGGCAAGCTGTTGGATGGCCGCGTATTGGGCGCTGAAGTAACTACAGCCGATGCTTCTGAGTTCTTGTTCAGCAAACCGGAAGGACAGTGGATTGTAACTGTTACTGCTGCCGGTCATGACAAGTTGGGCAAAGATGGTGAAGCAAATATGAAGGACAAGACAAGCTTCACATTCGTAAACCGTGAAAGTGGCAACACTTATGTGGTTAATAATATGTACTACTTAGGTGATAACAAGTATGCGGTAGATGCTCAGAAACAATTCGCTTCTAATGGAACAACGTCTCGCGATACCTTGATCATCACAAAGGCAGACGTAGAGTTGAAGAACAACACCATCCAGCGCGACGGTTATGCAGACTTGAAGGCAATCGATATCCAAGACGAACAGTTCAACCTCTTGGTAGCTTCTGCTGAGGAAGATTACTATGTAGGTGAAAACCACTCATCGAAGAGCCACTTCTTAGGTTTGTCGCACGACGAAAGTGCTGCCGTGAACTGGCGTATCGTTCCGTTGACTACTGCTACGGAATATGATGAGGACGGCATCTTGATGACGGTTTCTGACTCGATCTACATCCACAACTATCCGCAGTACTTCGGTGCAGGTGATAAGTTGTTCAGCTACAGCGACACGGTTGCTATCGTAAGCTACGCATTGCAGAATACGTCGAACGGTGAATATCTGACTTACGAAGATCCGCAGACTACGACTATCCAGTCGATGATTTGCGATCCGGACTTCAAATCATTCAAGACTACGAAGGATGTAACAGCTGCTTACCGCTTCGTCTTGAAAGAGAAAGCTAACGGCCTGTATAACATCGTAAGTGTAGATGGTAATGTAATATATGAAAAAGAAGACAAAGACGGTAATAAATACTGGGCTAAGGGCGACAAAGCTTACACGTTAGGCGATAAGAAGCTCTACGGTGCTACGACTTTGACGAAACAAGGCGCTATCGAAGTAGAAAATATCTACGAAGATATCAATTCGAACGACTTGTTCAAGGTTCAGCAAGTAGCAGCTCCTGAATACCGCGAATTGGCTCAGGGCGATACGATCCGCATCTTCCGCGAAGAGAACGACTTCGATACGATGTACGAAGACGGCAGCTTCTTGAACTTGGGTAACTCGGCTCAGCTGAGCGATATGAATCCGGCTCTGTATGTGGATACGGCTTATGTAAACCGTGGCACGAACAACCGCTACCAGTACTTGTTGGCTGTCAATGTAACTCGCGTAGACGAAGAGCTTTGCAACCATGTACCGGCTACTCACCCGAAGATCCATCCGGATACGACTTACGGACGCTTCTTGGTTAACTTGATCGACTCGGCTGTGGTAGAATATGCAAACGGTGCAGTTCATAACAACAAGTTCATCAATGATACGGAAGCTGATGAGACATTCGTTAAGTTAGGCTTCGTTTGGGGTTATCGTACAGAAGACCATCTCTACCTGACGGAAGGCAACGACTTCACGAAGGTGAAAGATGTCATCGACTTGTCAACGAACGACTTCAACATCGCTAAGTTCGCATTCCGCTATGTGAATCCGACGAACGCAGACGACCAGTCGTTCAAGATCCAGACTCGTTACATCGATTATGCAACGGCTATCAAGGATTACGACGAGGCTATCGAAGAATCTCACAACAACGGTTATCTGAAGACGATCAACGGTGTAGTAGTGGTAGTTCCGGGTTATGCACGTGGCGAAGAGTTCAACTTAGCTGCTGAGACTCGCGTTCCGACCGCAAACGAAGAAATCTCTGCAGAAAACGCAGCAGTTTCTGTAGTTGCTACTGACGGTGCCGTAGTAATCAAGGGCGCAGAAGGCAAGAACGTAGTAATCGCTACTATCCTTGGTAAAGTCGTAGCTAACGAAACTATCAATAGCGACAACGAAACAATCGCAGTACCGGCAGGTATCGCAGTAGTTTCAGTTGATGGCGAAAGTTTCAAGGTTGTAGTAAAATAAGGTAGAACTTAAAGTTCATAACATTATAAATTTAAGTTGTTAATAAATAGTTAATAAGCTGGTCGTGCCCCTTGTGAAAGTCGCCGCAGCGCATAAACGTTAGTATTAATATTAGTAATAAAAATTCTATTCAAGGCGCTCCTTTCTGCGAAGACCGGAGCGTGAAACTTACAAGAGCCTCTTTCCTCTCATCAGGGAAGGGGCTTTTCTTCATCCTGCCCTGAAGGCACTTCGCCACCCGTCCTATCGACACTTCATATCTTGGCCAAGATATTTTTTTATCTTCTGGAAGATATTTTCTTATCTTTAGAAAGATATTTTTTTATCTTTAAGAAGATATGAAGCGTGTACAGAGCGGGTGGCGAAGTGTCGATAGCGGTAGTCGTTTGCTATCAGGTTAGCTGCTCTCCCCATGCTTCATGTAAGATTTTTTTCGTACCTTTGCGCCCGAAAAATTTAGCATACAAGAAGATGACACAAGTATTTCCTACAGATTTGCCTTATAAGGTAGCGGACATGGGTCTGGCCGACTTCGGACGAAAAGAGATCGAAATTGCCGAACATGAAATGCCCGGACTGATGGCGCTACGCCACAAATATGCGGATGCGAAGCCCCTGCAGGGGGCGCGTATCACGGGTTCGCTCCACATGACCATCCAAACGGCGGTATTGATTGAGACGCTGGTCGCGCTCGGGGCCGATGTCCGTTGGGCGAGTTGCAATATCTTTTCCACGCAAGACCATGCGGCTGCGGCGATTGCGGCAGACGGCGTGCCGGTTTTTGCCTGGAAAGGCGAGACGCTGGAAGAGTATTGGTGGTGCACGGAGATGGCGCTCCGCTTCCCCGACGGCAAGGGGCCGCACCTGATTGTGGACGATGGCGGCGACGCATCGCTCCTCCTGCATAAAGGTTATCGGGCAGAAGAGGACCCGACGTCTATCCAATATACTCCTTCCAACCACGAGGAGCAATGCATCCTCGATACGTTGAACCGCATTCTTGCCGAAGACCCGCAGCGTTGGCACCGGACGGTCGAAGAAATGCGCGGTGTATCAGAGGAAACCACGACGGGCGTGCATCGCCTTTACCAGATGATGGAACGGGGCGAACTCCTCATCCCGGCCATTAATGTAAACGATTCGGTGACGAAATCGAAATTCGATAACCTTTACGGTTGCCGCGAATCGCTGGCCGACGGTATCAAGCGGGCTACGGACGTGATGATTGCCGGCAAAGTGGTGGTCGTAGCGGGTTATGGCGATGTAGGCAAAGGGTGTTCGCACTCGATGCGCTCGTATGGAGCCCGCGTGCTGGTGACGGAGATTGACCCGATCTGCGCGCTGCAAGCTGCCATGGAGGGCTTTGAAGTCACCACGATGGAAGAGGCCGTAAAAGAGGGCAATATCTTTGTCACGACGACAGGCAACTGCGACATTATCACCCTCGAACACATGACGCAGATGAAAGACCAAGCCATCGTTTGCAACATCGGCCACTTCGACAATGAGATACAAGTGGACCGCCTCGTGAACTATCCCGGCATTCGCCACTTGAACATCAAACCGCAGGTGGATAAATATACTTTCCCCGACGGGCATTCGATCTTCCTCCTGGCTGAGGGACGTTTGGTGAACTTGGGATGCGCAACAGGCCATGCTTCATTCGTGATGAGCAATTCCTTTACCAACCAAGTCCTTGCACAAATGGACTTGTGGCAGAAGCCGTATGAAGTAGGTGTGTATCGCCTGCCGAAGCATCTGGACGAAGAGGTAGCCCGCCTGCACTTGGAGCGTATCGGCGTAAAGCTGACGAAACTGACGCAGAAGCAGGCCGATTATATTGGCGTTCCGGTTGAAGGCCCCTATAAAGCGGACCATTATCGTTATTGATACCGCTGTATTAGGATATTAAACACAGAGACACGGAGTCACAGAGCTTTTAATTGTTAATTATTAATTATTAATTGCTCTGTGGCTCCGTGTCTCTGTGTTTAAATTATTCCAAATCCTCTTCGTAGTGCTGGAAGAGGAAATCGTTGTACGGGAAGCGCGTGGTGTGGATTTGCTTTACCCGCTCATAAAGCAGGGCTTTGAGCGCTTCGATGTTCGTACGTTCCTTGGCCGAGATGAAGATGCAATTATCCTGAAGTTTGGCCATCCAAGTCTGTTTTAACTCGTCGAGATTGATGTTTTCGCGTGTCCGGGGCGTGAGATCATCTTCCTCTTTGGGCACGAAGGTGAAGGCATCCACTTTGTTGAACACCATAATCATCGGCTTCTCGCGGTCGTCAATCTCAGACAAGGTTTTATTGACCACTTCGATCTGCTCTTCGAAACTGGGATGAGAGATATCGACCACATGCACCAAGAGATCGGCTTCGCGTACTTCGTCCAGCGTAGACTTGAAGGATTCGACCAATTCAGTCGGCAACTTGCGGATGAACCCGACCGTATCGGAAAGCAAGAAAGGCAAGTTCTCGATGATGACTTTGCGGACCGTCGTATCCAAGGTGGCAAACAACTTGTTCTCAGCAAAGACGTCGCTCTTGCTAAGCAAGTTCATCAGTGTGGATTTACCTACGTTCGTATAACCTACCAAGGCGACGCGCACCAACTTGCCCCGATTCTTGCGCTGGACACTCTTTTGCTTATCGATATCCACCAGTTCCCGTTTGAGGCGCGCGATCTTATCCATAATCAAACGACGGTCGGTCTCCAGCTGCGTTTCACCCGGACCACGCATCCCGACGCCACCACGCTGACGCTCCAAGTGCGTCCAAAGGCGCGTCAATCGAGGCAACATATAGCGATATTGCGCCAATTCGACTTGCGTCTTCGCATGGGCCGTTTGTGCACGGCGGGCGAAGATATCGAGAATCAAGTTCGTACGGTCCAGTATCTTAACCTGAAGTTCCTTTTCGATATTACGAAGTTGTTTAGCCGAAAGCTCATCGTCGAAGATGACTAATCCGATTTCGTTCTCCTCGACATACGCTTTAATCTCTTGTAACTTGCCGGCTCCGACAAAAGTAACCGAGTTCGGACCATCCAGCTTCTGCGTAAAACTCTTCACGGCTTCTACACCGGCGGTATCCGCCAAAAACGCCAGTTCGTCCAAATACTCTTTCACCTTTTGCTCGTTCTGTTGCGGGGTAACTAATCCCACCAACACGGCTTTTTCTGTTTGTGCTTCACTAATAATAAATTCTTTCATGCCGCAAAGATAATCATTTCAAATCTTTTTTGTACCTTTACCGGCAAATTAGTAATCACCCAAAATCAAAGGGCTATGAAGACAAACAGAAATTATTATCCATTGGCGCTCGCCGCCGCATTGCAATTAGTAGTAAACGTGAGTGTTGCACAATCTGAATGGAAGAATCCGGAGGATTGGAAAACATTAGTATCAAACAAGAATGAGAACCCTGTCGGTGCCGTAAAAGACACCATTTTCCTACAAGGCTTTGATGACGAAGAGTATAATATCCTGAATTATACCGTAACAGGAAAGCATGATTTCTTTTATCCGAAAGACGAAGGCATTCGTGGGGCGTCGGATAGCCGAGCTATTCGTTTATATCCAGGAAGTGTCTTATCTTTCAATTTTGAGTCATTGCCTTATGAAAAGACAGAGAGGTATTCATCCGAAATAAATGTGCCTTTTGCCCTTCAGCATGTGAATTCAAAAGAACATTTCTATTATTTCGGTTATTGGGCTTATAAAGATTTTGAGGCTACGATTCCCGTTTTTAGTGTCTATCAAAACGATGTTTCTTATTATTTTAGGCAAACTTCCAAATGCCTTGCATCTTTTCAATACACAGAGATAGATAGTTTAGCCTTAATGGTGTATGAAGGTACTAATCCATCCGACACCGGTTATTACTGTGTGGATAGCGTTATATGGAAATTCAAGGCTCCTTTATATACACTCCTTTCTTCTTCAGGCAATTGGTTTGATTGGGATAATTGGACGCATCTCTATCCTACGGCACATCGGATTGGATTAGTCCAAGGCGAAGTAACGATCGACCGTCCAGCCACCTGCCAATCCATCATGACATACAATGCTGATATCCATTTCGCTGACCATGGCGCTTTGCGGACTTCAGAAATGACCTCCATCTATACATTCCCAGAGAAGGGAAAGTGGTATTTTCTCTCTTTCCCTTTCGATGTCTATCCCGAGGGCGTGGACGAGGATTTTGAATGGGGCGATGCTTCGACCGACACATCTTCCAAGGCGGCTAATGTGTTTTATGTCCGTGAGTATGATGGTGTAGCTCGTTCAGGGAATGGTGAGGCGGAGAGCAATTGGCGAATACTCTCGCCTGGCTCTTCCGACGCGTCCCAGCCGATCTTTCATAAAGGGAAAGGCTATTTAGTGGCGATCGACGAGACATCGGATACATCAACTCTCTCCTTCACCTCTTCAGACGAGACGTTAGAGTATTCGACTGAAATGCATATCCCAATAGAGGCGGACGAAGCACAGGCGGGCGACGAGGCGGACAATGGCTGGTTCCTCTGTGGTAATCCTTATCCTTCCTCGCTTTCATTACGGGAAATCCAACCGAATTCGGATTTAGATGGCAACATCTACCTTTATAATGGTTCGGAGTATGAAGCCTACGCCATCGGTAGTGATCATACGCTTCCGCCCCATGCCGCTTTCTTTGTCAAAGCGAAAGGCGATACGGAATTAACCATTCACAAAGAAGCAACGGAAGCGCACCATTGGATCCGCTCTTCCGCCCTCTCCTCTCAAGCACTTTGCCAAGGCCCTGCCACGGAGAAGGAATTGCCTATGCCCGATTTCACCTATCGAATCGAAGGGAACGAATTAGTGTTTCCGGCGCTGGCTTCGTCCGGACAAGTGGCTATTTATAATATGTATGGGAAGCTGCTCCGTCGCGTCTCGCTCTCGCCAGGCCACGCACGGGTGGCATTGCCCGCCTCGAATGGCATTTACTTGATACATATCCAAACCGGAAAGCAGGGACAGGTAATCAAATGGAGGCGTCATTTCTGAGACGCTTTCCATTCCAAATATCCGCCCTTCAAATTATAGACGACAAAGCCCAGCTGGACCAGTTGCCGCGCAGCTTGCTGGCTTCGGACGCCACTTCGGCAATAGACGGCCACGGGGCGGGCTTTGTCGAGCAACGAATCTGCTTGGGCGGAGAAGTTCGCCTGTTTGACATCCAGGTTCAATGCCTTGTCTATATGTCCTTGCCCATACTCATCGGCGGTGCGGACATCCAGCAGTTGTATCGTCGGGGTTTCTTCCAGTTTTTGGGCAAAGGCTTGGGCAGATAATGTCTCGTAGCCTTCATTTTGGGCGCATGCGCCAAAGAGCGTGGCGATGCCACAAACGATATTGATAAGCATCCGTTTCATGTCTTGTTTTATATTAAATGGTTTTTAGCTACATATTTCCACAGGGCGGCAGCATGGAGCGATTGTTTTATCTCGTCTCGCTCGAGGAGTTCGACCACCTCTTCCTTTGTCAGGAAATGGACCGAAAGGTCTTCCGTCGGTTCGCGATGAGGGGCAGAGACAAGCTCCACATCCGTTGCTACAAACGTGTACGTCCAATTTGTCATCGTACTGGGGTTGGCACAAACCTTCATATATTCTTCCCATTTTCCCTTCCCATAACCCGTTTCTTCCAACAACTCACGCTGGGCAGAAGCGAGTGGGGAAGCGTCTGTAGCATCGCATACGCCTGCGCAGAGTTCATAGCGTACCTCTTGGATGCCATGGCGATATTGCCGGATAAAAATAAACTTTCCCTCCTTTGTGATGGCGATCGTATGCACCCAATTGGGATATTCCAAGATGTAATAATTCGGAATGCAATTCCCATTCGGAAGCTCGACCGTATCTTTCCGCGCCGTCAGCCACGCATCCCGGTATAAATATTCGGATTTCAATACCTTCCAAAGCCTTTTCGGATCTTTTATATCATTTTCCATATTCTGTTTTTTTATTTGCGCCGCAAGATAAGGAAAAATCCGGGAATAGGCAACAAATTCCTGCTTTCCGCCACGCCTTCTACGATTTCCCCGCGGTGGAATGTCGTGGAAAGTGCTTCTTTTCGCCAAGAAGCATCGCCCACGACCGTGGAAAGTGCTCCTTTTCGCCAAGAAGCATCGCCCACGACCGTGGATAGGCTTCTTTTCGCCAAGAAGCATCGCCCACGACCATGGAAAGTGCTTCTTTTCGCCAAGAAGCATCGTCCACGACCGTGGATAGTGCTCCTTTTCGTCAAGAAGCATCGCCCACGACCGTGGATAGTGCTTCTTTTCGCCAAGAAACATCGCCCACGACCGTGGATAGTGCTTCTTTTCGCCAAGACTTCTGCCCAATTGTTTTACTTCGTTCTTTTCCTTCAAAACAAAAGGAAGAAGCCGCTTTGAAAGAGGTCTTATCCAGTAAAAAGGCACGAAGCCATCCGACTTCGTGCCTCGGGAAATTCCTTGCAAACGTTATGAATAACTATCACACTCGCTTTATTTCTTAGGTGCCCAATCGCGCGGCGCGGGAACGCCGGGGAGCGGTTTGCGGTGCTGAAGTTCCTGCATGACCTCCTGGATGGCCCGGTCGAGCTGCTGGTCTTCGCCGTTCCATTCCTTGATCGGGTCGTTGTCTACCACGATATCCGGATCTACGCCATGGTTCTCAATAATCCAATTCCCGCTCTTCGCATCGAAGCTGGTGAAGAAGGGCACGCGGATGTCGGTCCCATCAATGTAGGGAAGCGGACCGCTGATGCCGACGATGCCGCCCCAGGTGCGGGTACCAATCAGTTTGCCCAGCTTCAAGGCCTTGAAACCCCAAGGGAAAAGGTCGCCATCCGAGGCGGAATATTTGTTGATGAGACAAACCTTCGGACCAACTTGTACCGCATCGGGCACCGTTCCTACGCGGTTCGAGCCGCGACGCATCGTAAGGCGGTAGGGCTCGCGGGCCAGACGTTCCAGAATCATGGGCGAGACATTTCCGCCTCCATTGGCGCGGTCGTCGATGATGAGCCCTTCCTTATCAAGTTGTGGGTAGAAGTAGCGGGCAAATTCGTTGAGGCCGTCAGGTCCCATATCCGGGATGTAGATGTAACCCACTTTGCCGCCGGTCGCCTCTTCCACCTTGCGGAGGTTGTTTTGCACCCAGTTATAATGATAGAGCGAGTACTCTTCGGCGAGCGGCGTAATTACTACCTTGTGGGCACCTTCGAGCTGCGGACGGGAGTTGAGCATCAATTCCGTGGGAACATCCGCCTTGCCGACGAGGAGTTGGTACATATTCTTGACGCTATTCGTCGGCACACCGTCGATTGCCACAATATATTCGCCTACCTGCGCCTCGATGCCTGGCTCCGTCAGGGGCGAACGCAACTTGCGATTCCAGTTAGCTCCTTCCAAGATTTTCTCCAAGCGGAAGAAGCCGCTCTTGTCTCGCGAAATCTCTGCCCCCAAGAGGCCAGTCTGGATGCGGGCGGGACGGTCCGTTTCGCCTGGATTTACATAGGCATGGCCGCATTCCAGCTCTCCAATCATTTCACCGATGATGTAATTCAAGTCTATCCGCGTCTTGGCGTAGGGGACAAGTGGCGCATACTTCTCCTTGATGGCTTTCCAGTCCATTCCATGCATGTTCGTCACGTAGAAACCATCCCGGAAGGCACGCCATGCCTCGTCGAAGATCTGCGCCCATTCCTGCGGATAATCCACCGTGATTTTCATCGCGTCGAGGTCGACCACCTTATCAAGCGAAGCCTTGCCCGTCGGGATATCCATGACATAGAGATTGTCGTGCTGATAGATGGCTGCCTTATGGCTTCCAGGCGTTATGACCATCATCCCATCGGCTACGGCTTCCTCACGGCGCTGCTGGAGGTCGTACACCTTCGTGCCGCCTTGCGTATAATAATAGATTCTGTCGCCATCTGCATAGAAATTCGTATAATAACCGGGTGAGACGGGGAGCTTCACAATGCGGTGGTTCAGTCCGTCCGGGTCCACACGCATGGGCTGTTCGGTAGCGGTCTCTTCGGTAGCTGCCTCTTTCTCGTTGGAAGCTGCAGACACGATAGACACCTCGGCATCCTCCTGCAAGAAGGGCGAAGGCGTCTCTTTATTCAGCAAGGCCAAATAGACGCCGTTCATCTTCGTATATACATGGTTCCACTCTGCCTGGCCATACAGAGGATTGAAATCCCGGGCAGACGAGAAGACAATGTATTTTCCATCCGCGCTAAAGGCTGGAGAAGAGGAATCGTACCATTTGTCGGTCACGGCATACTCTTTCTTCGCCGTAAGGTCATAGACGTAGACGATGGAGAAATCATTGTCGGCTATGCGGGTGTAAGTGAGCCAACGGCTATCTGGCGAGAACGAAACGTCTCGCGGTTCCCCAGCCGGGTCTTGCAGCACGACAGTCTTCTGCTTCGTGGCGATGTCTACCACTACGATCCGGTTCTGCCGGTCCGTATAGACCAGCTTCTTCGCATTGGGGCTCCATGCAAAGGTGCGAATGTAGGTATCATTCCCAGTAGTCAGCTGAATTGGGGCTTTACCCAATCCGCTTTCCTGGAGGTAAAGCTCTGTTTCGCCCGTCCGGTCGGAGATATAGGCGATATATTTTCCATCTGGCGACCAAGCCGCTTCGCGCTCATGGGCACCCGGCGTACGTGTCAAGTTCTTCGTCACCCCTTTCTCGACCGGGACACTGAATACCTCGCCACGCGTGGTAATGGCGACCCGTTCTCCCTCGGGCGAAACGCTGAAGGTCGTCACGTAATCTTTTCCCTCTTTAATGGCCTGGCGCGCGTAGACATTGTCTGATGCCAACGTAATGTTCACTTTTTCTGGCTCAGAGCTTCCTTCCCGCAGTTTATAGATGTAGCCGCCGTTTTCGAACACGATCCATTCCCCATGCGACGAGGGGAACTTCACGTCGTAGTCGGTAAAGTGGGTGACTTTCTTTGTCTCCTTCGTTTGGGTATTATAGACAAAGATATTCATTGTGCGGTCGCGGTCGGAGAGGAAGTAAATCTCTTCGCCAATCCACATGGGGAAGATATCTTGGGCGTCGTTCTGTGTCGCGTTTGTCACGGTCTTCGCCTCCGGGTTGTAAATCCAGATATCGTCCGCTTGGCCTCCTTTGTAATACTTCCAAGTACGGAATTCGCGCATGACGCGATTGTAGGCCAACTGTTTCCCATCTGGAGAATAACTGCAGAAACCACCTTCGGGGAGGGGAATCGGCTCAGGTAGCCCGCCCTCTTTGTCGATAGTATAGAGTTTCCCATCAAACCCATCGCTGATACGGTTGCGGTAGATAATGCGCTGCCCATCTGGCGTCCAACCCATGACGATGTTGTTGGGGCCCATGCGGTCCGCCACGTCGTCGCGCGCGTTGGTCGCGGTATAACTTATGCGCAAGGGTTCGCCTCCCGTCGAAGGCATGGTAAACACTTCTGTATTCCCGTCATATTGCCCCGTAAAGGCGATAGTCTTACCATCGGGTGAGAAACGCGGAAAAATTTCATAGCCTACATACGAGGTGAGGCGCGTCGCGTCACCTCCCGTTATCGGAACCTTATATAAATCTCCTGCGAAGGAAAAGACGATTTCCTCCCCATTTGTAGCCGGAAAGCGCAAGAGCCTTCCCTCTTCCGCAGACATAGCCCACGTACAGCTGGCCAACGCTGCCAATAATAATACTTTCTTCATGGTTGTTTCTTTCTTTTAATGCTATTAATTTTACTTGCAAAAATACGAAATTTGGAACAATTTGTATTTTATGCTGCCCCATTTTATGCCATCCATCCGCAGTTTTCTATCTTATCAGATTATAGAAAGCTGCTGAGGTTTTCCTGTAGTTAAGATTGCGGAGATAGTTATGTTCCCAATAGCTCCCGCGCGATAGCCAAGTCCAGCGGCGTGGTAATCTTGATATTCTCCCGGTTCGACAGAACCAACGCGATGTGTTTTCCCAAAGCCTCCACAACCGAGGCATCATCCGTAAAGAGCGAGGAATAAGGAGCTTCGTAAGCGCGAAGAAGCAGACGGGCGCGGAAGACTTGGGGCGTATGGACGGCGAAGTAGCGGGAGCGATCCAGGGCTTGACTCGTCCCGTCGGGCTGCACTTCGCGCAGGGAATCGACCATAGGAAGGGCGGCAACGACGGCGCCAGATTCGGCCGCTACGTGGAAACAATCCGTAATCACCTGCTCGGAGACGAAAGGGCGCACGCCATCGTGCACGGCAATCAGGTCATCGTCGCCTAAGTTTGTGTCTTGCTTCACGACGTCGAGCGCATTCCGAACAGAGTGGAAGCGCGTCTCGCCGCCCGTAACAATACAATGCGCGGCCCGGCAACCAATCTCGCGGCACAACATACGCCAGTAGTCCTGGTGCTCGGCCGGTAAAACAAGAAGAAGACGGGCCTGGGGGTCCCACTGGGCAAACTTCTCGACCGTGTGCATAAGGATAGGCTTCCCTCCTACCGGGATGAACTGCTTCGGAAGGTCGCTTCCCATGCGCAGACCTTTCCCACCCGCTACGATGATGACATATCGGTTCATTCGTCCAGTTCCTCCAATACTTTTTTAACCTCCTCGTCTACTTTGTACAGCTTGTCTTTGCAGAGCTGGATGAGACGGGTAGCCTCTTTCACGTTCTCGGAGAGCACGTCGACGTCTAAATCTCCCCGTTCGATGTCGGATACGATGCGGCGCAGCTTCTCGACCGCCTCTGTGTATGATTCTGTTTTCTTTGCCATATATTGATTATTAATCGTTTTTTAAATGAATCGTTGATTCGACCTCACCATCCGTAAAACGGGTGGTAAGCGGATTGCCAGGAAGGAGTTCCGCTTTCGACTTCACAATGTACCCTCCTTGCAGCGTCAATGTATAGCCACGTTTCAGGATATAATCCGGCGAGGCGAGACAGACGAACTGCGCGTGGAGCTCGAGGGCGCGCATCTCTTTCGCGAGGCGACTTTCGATAGCAACCCGCATCCGTTGCCGACAAAGGTCCAGCTCGTTCCGCCGCTGCAAAAGCAACTGGGAGGCTTGGAGCGGCAGTTTGCCCGCCATCACATGCAGAGAAGAACGTTCACGCCCGATACGGTTGAGCGCTGCGGCAGGCAGGCGGGCCGCCAACGTCTGCAAGAGGCTTTTCTGGGTGGTTAGGATGCGGCGCGTGTCGGATACAAACGTTTGCTGAAGTTCGTCTACCCGTACGGCCTCGCGCTCCATGCAGGCAATAAGGAATTCAGCTACGGCGGTCGGCGTCTTGAGCCGGGTATGCGCCACGAGGTCTACAATCGTATCATCCCGCTCATGCCCGATACCCGTCAAGATTGGCACAGGGAACTGCGCGCAGTGCGAGGCCAAAAGATAGGAATCGAAGCTATGCAGGTCAGAAGTCGCACCTCCGCCCCGGATGATGACGACGACATCGAAGAGTTCGCGGTGCTGGTCGATGCGTTCCAAGGCGGCTATGATAGACTCTTCGGTCCGGTCACCTTGCATCAACGCAGGAAAAAGGTGTGTATAGAAAGGGAAACCACCGCGGTTCTCGCGCAGCTGATGCAAGAAATCCTCATAACCTGCTGCCGTGGGCGACGTAATGATGGCAATCCTTTGCGGGAGAGGAGCGAGTAGCAACTCCTTGTTTAGGGTGAAAATTCCCTCTGCCTTCAGCTGGCGGATGATTTCTTGCCGCTTCTTCACCATGTCACCAACGGTATAAGCCGGATCGATGTCTAATACATTCAAGCTGAAACCATAGAGCTCATGAAACTCCACTTGGACCCGCACGAGAACCTTCAGCCCAGAGGTGAAGAGCTGTCCGGTCTCCATCTCGAAGTAAGGCTTCAGCATCCGGAACGTTTTGGCCCAGATAGAGCCGCGCGCCTTGGCGATGAGTTGGTTGGTAGACGAGTTCTTCTCGACAAACTCAAGATAGCAATGCCCCGAGGAGGCATTCACGCGGACGTCGCTGGTCTCGGCCCGCACCCAATAACTGTCCGCAAAGGAATCGGCAAGCACGAGGCGCACCTGCGCCAGGAGTTCCGACAACGAGCAGCTTGGCAACTTGTCATTTACCATGATGCTTAGAAGCTTTTCTGTAAGATTTGTAGATATTGGGGATGCCATAGCCCAACTCGGCGTCCGGTTGACGGAATTGGGATGCATATTGGCGCACGAGAGTTCGAATTTCCTGAGCATCGAGATGAGGCAAGGCTTGCCACAGGCAGGTTACTAAACCGGCCAGAATAGGTGCCGCAAATGAAGTACCATTGGCTGTACGAAGAGAACCGTCGCCCTCAAGCACGTAGCACCCGCTCCCCATGGCAACCACGTCGGGCTTGACGCGCCCGTCAGCAGTAAAGCCTAAGGAACTGAAGGGGCTGCGTGCGCGTTTCTCGGTAACGGAGCCGACCGTCAAGATACCCTTCGCGTCGGCCGGGACGGTGATTTTCCCCCACGCAGAGTTGCCTTCATTGCCCGCACTCGAGATGACCAACAGGCCCTTGTCCGACGCGCAAGAGGCGACACGCGAGATGAAAGCCGTGCGGCCGTCCAGCTGGTCGGTGGTATAATCCAAGGAAGGGTCATCGAACGAGAAATAGCCCAAGGAGGAGGAGATGACATCCGCCCCGACACTATCGGCATACTCTACGGCCGCCGCCCAATAATCCTCCTCGATGGGGAACTCCGTCCGGGTCTCTTCGCACTTGAGAAGCCAATAGGACGATTCCGGCGCAGCGCCTACCAAGACGTGGGGCAGATTGGCCGCGAGGCAGGAAAAAACTTTGGTCCCGTGATCATCGCCGGCGAAGACCGTCTGACCGGGATGGACGACGTTATGCGTACCGCAGATAGATGTCTGGCTAAAAGCCTCCATCCGGTCCGCATTCAAGAAGCCGGCATCGAGGACGGCGATCGTCAAGCCTACGCCCCGGAAACCTGCCTTGTGAAGCTTATCCCCCCGCAGCAGACGGATTTGCTTTTCCGCATAACCATGATAAGGCCGAAGCGGAGGCTCGTCGAGCGCTAACCGACTGGAGTCAGTCCGCGCAGGAGGCAAGGTGACTGTTCCCTTCCATACCCACTTGACGGAATCCACGATAGACAATCGGAGAAGCCGTTCCACCGCAAGACTATCCGGATATTCCACGACGACCGTACGCATCCACTTGCTCCGTGCGACGATACGACCTCCCGTCAGACGCAAACTATCCAGGTAAGCTGGCGAGATAGGTAAATCTGATTCGGTAATCGCAACGCCATACTTCTCTCGACGGGCAATCGCTTTGTCCGAGAGGAACCGCTCTGGCTGATCAACGCAATAAGGATTCTCCCCCTTTCCGTCAAGATAAACACGAAAGCGAAAGCAGGATGACAAATCGCCCCACGCCGCGCTGACCAACCATAAACTTAGGAATAACAACCCGTATCTCATCTTATACCGTCCCAGCTATAAGGCTCTTACTCTTCAATAGGTTTATAAATAGGAATTTCCCGTTTCAAATCTTGATGAAGCGAAATCAAGGTCTCCGTCTCGACCACACCTGAAATTTCTTGGATCTTTGTATTGAGCAACTCCATCAGATGTTCATTATCGCGGGCATAGAGCTTGAGCAACATCGTGTAAGGGCCTGTCGTGAAATGACACTCCACAATCTCCGGAATCTTCTCCAGTTCCGGCACGACGTCTTTATACATCGAACCTCTTTCCAGCTTGACACCGATGTAGGTGCACGTATTATAACCCAATATCTTGGGATTGATGTGATAGCCGGAACCGACAATCACATTCATATCAATCATGCGTTGCACGCGTTGGTGGATAGCCGCACGCGAAACGCCACACTCTTCCGCCACATCCTTAAACGGGATGCGGGCATTCTTTGAAATGATGTTTAGGATCTGACGATCCAGTTTGTCTATTTTTTCCATATATCTGACTTTGATATTTGTGTTTCTCTTATTCCCGTATCAAATATATGGACATTTCTTGGATTAATGAACATTTTGAAAGGAAAAAACAGCAGAAAACATGAAAAAGCAGGTAAATTATGCTTTACAACATAACTTTTACCTGCTTTTCGTTCCTATTTTCGCTAACGATGCGTTATTTCTTCGCGTCGTCTTTTACGATTTCGAGCAATTCGACTTCAAACTTCAACGTGCTGTTCGGTTTGATGTCGGCACCTGCGCCACGGCTTCCATAAGCCAATTCAGAAGGAATCCAGAAGATGTACTTTGAGCCGACGGGCATCAACTGCAAACCTTCCGTCCAGCCTTTGATGACTTGCGTCACGCCAAACTCAGCCGGTTCGCCCCGGTCGATCGAGCTATCAAACTTCGTGCCATCCAGCAAAGTTCCTGTATAGTGAACCTTCACGCGATCCTTCTCGGTCGGCTTCGGTCCATCACCTTCTTTAATGACTTGATATTGCAAACCGCTTTCTGTCGTAATGACACCGCTCTTGGTTTTATTTTCAGCCAAGAACTTTTCGCCCTCTTCCTTATTCTTCTGGGCTTCTTTCATCGAGGCTTCCATGAAATAGGTTTGCATGAATTGTTGCGCCTCTTGCGGAGTCATTTGGATAGAATCGCCCTTGATGGCTTGCGTGAAAGCGGCAATCAACACATCTACATTGGCTTCACCACCCGGCAAAGTCTTCAAGTTTTCGTGAAGTCCGGCACCGAAATTCACGCCAATCGCATAGCTCACGCTATCTACATCGCTTTTCAAACTTACGTTGGTCTTCGGACCGCACGAGGTAACCGCGAATCCCATGGCTACCAATGCGGAAACAACCCAAACATTTGCTTTTTTCATCTTTTCGTTCTTATCTATTTTAAAGAGTTATATTCGTTTATTTGACAATATCGAGCAATTCCACATCAAAGATGAGCGTGCTGTTCGGTTCAATCATCTCGCCTGCCCCATGTTCGCCATAAGCCAATTGAGAAGGAATGAAAAGACGCCACTTTGAGCCGACGGGCATCAGCTGCAATGCTTCCACCCAACCCGGAATCACTTGGTTTACACCAAATACGGCAGGAGTTCCGCGGTCTACCGAGCTATCAAACACGGTACCATTAATCAACGTCCCGTGGTAATGGCACTTCACCTTGTCCGTTGCCTTCGGCTTTTCGCCCGTCCCTTGCTTCAGGACTTGATATTGCAATCCGCTGGGAAGTTCCACCACGCCAGCTCTTCCTTTGTTGATATTCAGGAATTCCTCGCCTGCTTTCTTATTGATTTCCAACTTTTCCCGTTGAAGTTTCAGGAAGTAATCATTGATGACCTGCTTCGCTTCGTCGTAGGTGATTTCCGGTTTCTCCTCTTTCAAGACGTCCGACAATCCTTTCACGAAGTCCTCTATCTGCAAATCTTTGATGCCCGAGTTCAGGAAGTTATTCCCGATACTTAATCCAAGCGCGTAACTTACTTTGTCCATATTTTTACGTTTCTCTATTTTTCAAGGTGCAAATGTAATGCTTTATCAGCTAAATCGATGTATAAAAATCGAAAAAATGCGGAGATAAATGTCCAGATGCCCGAAGAAAACTTCCAAACCCGGCGAGAAAAGTTACTTCACTAACTGAGATTTCTATAAATATCGTCGATATTTGTACACGCATCGACGATATTTGTATATCTTTAGCCTAAAGATAAAGAAACATCGACGATACGTGAAGATTTCCTGCCTATCTTTGGAAGTTTTCATAGGCAGAAACGGAAGTTTTACCCGGCTTGAAATCCCATTTCCGCCAGGAGCTTTTGCTCGTCGGGCGTGGCATTCCGCACGCGATAGGCCCGTGGTTCGCGCGGATGGTCGTAATGATTCCGTAGGTATTCAAACTCGGACGGATTGTTTCTTAGGTGATTATCGATGATTTCAGGATTGAATGTCTGAAGAAAAGCCCGGGCGATGCGATGGTCGGCAAAGGCATTCAAATCGATTTCCGGATGCAACGGGGCGGGCGGCACGACTTCCTTCAGACGACTAAAGCGGATACCAAAGAAACGCTCGATGGCTTCAAGGCACATGCGGGTGGCATTGGCTTTGCCATCGGCCGAGAACCCGGCGATGTGGGGCGTGGCAATGTCGGCTAAGTGAAGCAATTCGGGCGAGATGCCCGGTTCGTTTTCCCAGCAATCGAGGATAAGTCCGCCCACGACGCCCTCCCGTTTCGCCCGAAGAAGCGCCTCGGTGTCGTGCACAGCTCCCCGGCACGAGTTGATAAACCAAGCGCCCGGTTTCATCTTTCGGAAGAAATCATTATTCGCCAAATGGTAAGTGGGATAACGCCCTTCGCGGGTGAAAGGCACGTGGAGAGTAACGATATCGGCCTCAGCCGCTATTTCGTCCAACGAAACAAAACCGGCTTGTCCTTCAGCTTCAGCACGGGGCGGGTCGTTTCGAAGCACGCGCATATTCCACGTGGAAGCCAACCGTTCGACTTCCCGCCCGACATGCCCCACGCCGACAATGCCCAACGTTTTGCCTTCCAACGTCTCGCCTCTCCGCAACGCCAATGCCAACAAGGAGGCCAATACGTATTGCCCCACCGAAGGCGCGTTGCATCCCGGCGCATTCTTCCATGCGATGCCATGTGCTTCGCAATAATGAGTGTCGATATGGTCGAAGCCAATCGTGGCGGTTGTAATCAATCGAACCGAACTCCCGGCCAAAAGTGCCGGTGTACATTTATCAATGCTCCGGACGATCAGCACATCCGCATCACGAATGGTTTCAGGTGTGAACCCTTTAGCCGGCAAATAGGCCACTTCGGCCTCCGGCTCGGCGATTCCTTTAAGGAAAGGGATCGTATCATCTGCTACAATCTTCATACGAATCATTGCATAAAACAAGTTATCTTAATTTCTCCCGGTTAAAATGAGGCCCGGCTTTCAGAAGGAAAAAGAGCGTGGAAACAACCGTCAAGCAAGCTCCCAAGAGGTAGGAATACTCGAATCCTCCGCACGATTCCGCCAGACTTCCACCTACCATGAGGCCAATTCCAATACCTACGTCCCAACTGGTCAGGTAAGTAGACGTAGCCGTCCCGCGCTGGTTATGATGAGCCAAGTTTACAAACAAGGTATTGAATGCTGGAAACATCGTCCCGAAAGCCACACCTTGCGCCAAGGCAATACCTATATATAAATAGGAAGTAAACTCAGGATTCCATTTCATCAGCAGGTGCAGGGCGGAAAGCAGGAAGAAAGTGAGCGTAGCTAAATACATGCCCAACGAAATGACCCACGTAATGCGCCCCTTGTCGACTTGTCTTCCGGAAAACATCCGCGAGACCGCCAAGCCGATGGCCATAAAAGTAAAGTACAATCCGGAGTTTACCTCGATACCGATCTCCTTAGCGTACATGGCCACATAAGTAGTTGTCATGCCATACGGAATCGAAAGCATCAACAAAGCAATACCCGCCCAAATACCTTTCTTCAAAAAGAAACGGTCCAGTGAGATGGGCATGCGTTGTATCGGTGCTTTATAAGGCGTTTTTACCAAGTAAGCGGCACAAAGTCCAAGCGCGCCAGAAGCCAATGCGCAAAGGAATATCGTATCGTAAGAGCACGTATTGTGCATAAAGAGGCCGATCATCGGTCCGAAACTCATGGCAATATTGTTCGCCAATCCATAATAACCAATGCCTTCGCCTCGATGGGCCGAGGGAAGGATATCGATCAAGATCGTATTTCCTGCTACTGTTACCATGCCAAAAGCAAATCCTTGCACAATGCGGAGTGCGATGAAAAGTGTCAAGCTCGTCGCTAAAATATAACCTCCAAAGATGGCAATAAAAAGAATATAAGCCACCAAATAGAGCGGACGCCGCGCAAAAGTATCCAACAGATAGCCAGAGAAAGGACGAATACAAATACAAGCGATCGTATAACACGACAACACGAAGCCAATCATCCCTTTTCCCGCCGCAAACTCTTCCTCCAGATAGAACGCCAGAATAGGCATAATCAGATAAAAGGCAAAGTAAAGGAGGAAGTTCGCCGTCAGGATATAGCAAAAGCTCGGCGACAACATTTTCTCATTTTCCATATCTTTTATCCTTTAAACCATGTACGGATGAGGTCTATCAATCCTAATTCGTTCAAGAAAATAAGGCCAATACCGACAGGAGCAATGTATTTAATAAAGAATGCATACGTGTTGAAGAAATAGAACGGGATGGTTCCTTCGTTCGTCAACTCTGCCTTGAGTATCTTTTTATCGATTCTTCGTCCGACGAAAATACAAATGAACATACCGCCAAGCGGCATCATGATTTTCGCGGTTACATAATCCAACGCATTGAATATAGTCAAACCTCCAATAGTAAGGTCTTTCAACACGCCGAAGGAGAGAGAAGCCAACGCACCGATAATCACCACGCCAATCGAGACAATCCAAGCCGCCCGTCCACGTGTCGTATGATATTCTTCGTGGATATAAGCCGTCGCCACTTCATGTAAGGAAATAGTAGAAGTCAAGGCAGCCAAAGCCAAAAGAATAAAGAAAACAAACGACCATACGCTTCCCAAAGGTAACTGCTCAAAGATATTCGGAAGAGTAATGAATACCAATTCTGGACCGGCTGTAGGTTCAATGCCAAAGCTGAATACGGCGGGGAAAACCATCACACCGGCCAAAAGCGCCACCAAGGTATTGATGACGATCACCTCAAGGGCGGTCGTCTGCAAATTAGTATCTTTTCCGAAGTAAGAACCATACGTAATGAGACAACCCATACCGATACTCATCGAGAAGAAGGTTTGTCCCATCGCACTCAATACGACCGACGAGGTGATTTTATCGAAGTCCGGTTCAAACAAGAACGCCAATCCTTGCTCCACGCCGGGCAATGTCACCGAACGAATACACAAAGCTATCAAGATAAAGAACAAGGCCGGCATCATGATTTTTGACGCCCGTTCGATTCCCTTCTCTACTCCGGCAGCAATAATATAATGTGTCAGGGCGACGAAGACAATGGTCCAGAAAATAGGTCGCCATACACCGGAAGAAAATACCTCGAAATCACGTGTGAAGTCCTCGGTGGTTTTCCCGTCTAACGAGCCGCTCAATGCCTGCCAAATGTATTCCAATGTCCATCCGGAGACGACGGAATAGAATCCTAATATAAGGAATGCAGCCAACACACCATTGTAACCAATGATGCTCCACCGCGTGCCGGGCGCCAGCTTCTTAAATGCACCCGCCGCATTACTTCGTGAATGCCGTCCGATAAAAAACTCAGTAATCATAATCGGCAGGCCGAGGAAGATCGTACATACTATGAATATTAATAAGAAGGCGAAACCTCCGTTTTCGCCCACCATATACGGGAAACGCCAAATGCTTCCCAATCCTACGGCACAACCTACTGTAGCCAACACCACGCCCAGCTTGCTGCCGAACGTCACTCTTTTTGCTTCTGCCATACTATACCATCTTTTATATGAATTCTTCTATCTGTGTGGGCAGCCAATTGTTCATCATGCGTCACGATGATAAACGTCTGCCCCATCTTATCGCGCAATTCGAAGAACAACGCATGGAGTTCTTCTTTATGCTGGGTATCCAGACTTCCCGAAGGCTCATCAGCCAAAATCACAAGCGGATGGTTGATGAGTGCACGCGCTACCGCCACCCGTTGCTTCTCGCCTCCGGAGAGTTCGGCCGGTTTATGTGCCATACGGTCGGCGAGGCGGAGGAAATCCAATATTTCTTTCGCCCGTTGTTCAGCCACTGAAGCCTTCTCGCCTCCAATCAAAGCCGGAATCATCACGTTCTCCAATGCAGTGAACTCGGGCAGCAATTGGTGGAATTGAAAGACGAAACCAATGTGTTGGTTGCGGAAAGCAGAAAGTTGCTTCTCGGGAAGATGCAACACATCAGTCCCATGAATCAGGAGATTACCGTCGTCCGGCTGATCCAACGTCCCGAGGATTTGGAGCAACGTCGTTTTCCCCGCACCGCTCGGCCCCACAATCGAGACAATCTCCCGCTCATGGATTTCCAAATCGATTCCCTTCAACACCTGTAGCGAACCGAAGCTCTTTGTAATTCCTTTTGCTATAATCATATCTTTACTTATAAATGTTGAATTACATACGCCGCCAAATGGCATCCGAAGAGGGCGGGCATGTAGGAAACAGTCCCTGTCGTAGTACGTTTACATTGTTCATCGTCTACTTCAATAACGGCCTCCGCCTTCGCCGGCTCTTTGGAATAGACCACCGGGATGCCTCGTTGGACGCCCAGTCCGCGAAGCCTTTTCCGAACGGCACGTGCCAAAGCGCATTGGGTTGTCTTCGAAATATCGTCTACAGCTATCTGCGTCGGGTCAGTTTTCGCACCTGCACCCATCGACGAGATAAGCGGAATTCCGCGCTGAAAGGCATGATACAGCAAGAAGACTTTCGGGCTCAGCGAGTCGATCGCATCCACCAGGAAGTCAAACTTCGCCAACGAGAGTAACTCTTCCGTCTGTTCGTCGCGGATAAATTCGTTTACCACGTCGAGCTTCATTTGCGGGTTGATGTCTAAAAGGCGAGAACCAACCACCTCTGCTTTAGGTTGTCCCAAAGTAGAATGCAAAGCCGGGAGCTGACGGTTGAGGTTCGTCTCGTTCACCACATCAGCGTCTACGATGGTCATCCGTCCGACTCCCGCCCGACAAATCTGTTCCGCCGCATAAGCACCGACGCCTCCCAGTCCGACCACCAGCACGTGGTTTGCTGCCAGTCTCTCCATCCGTTCTTTTCCCAGCAATAGCTCCGTGCGTGTATTCCAATTGTAAACCATATCATAGGAATTTTGGTGCAAAAGTAATAAATCTGCGCGTATTTGTATCGATTTTGTACAATTAAACATGCGATCTCCACCCCAAGCCATAGTCAAGCCCACACCAAAACATAGTTATAATAGCCGGAAACGACGGCGTAAATTCCAACGATTATAACTATAATTACCTGCAATTACGCCGTGGTTTTTCCAAATCACGGCGTAATTTCTTGAGAGTACTTTTATTGTGCTTCGCACGCCGCTTTTTGGTCAGCAGCAAAAAGATTGTCGATGATACCATCAGAAAGTCCGATCTCGGGCACGTACACGTATTCCGAGCGAATGACATCGGCAATGCAAAGGAAGATTTCGGAAGCGGGGACAATCACGTCGGCACGGTCCGGCTTCAAGTTGAAAACATCCATACGTGCCTCGGGCGTAAGCACTTTGAGCTTATCGTAAATACTCTGCAAGGAAGAGATTGGAATCCGCTTGCGGCGCTTATCCTTCTTGTCGATAAGCTTATACAATTTGTTGATGTTGCCACCCGAACCAATGATGTTGATAACGGGATAGTTTTTCGTATGGGCTGCTATTTCGTCGCGCATTTGTTGCCAAGCCGCTTCCGTCACACCGCCCGTCAAGATGCGGACTGTTCCAATATTAAATGACCGCGAGTAAACCAACTCACCATTCACCAACAGATTGACCTCGGTACTACCACCGCCCACGTCGACGTACATATAATTCCCGTTGCGGTCTTCCATACACTCGATGTGATTATTGTAAATCATCTGCGCCTCTTCCTGGCCGTCGATGATTTCAATCTGGATGCCCGTACTTTTGGCAATCTTCTTAATAATACTCTTTCCATTCTTCGCATCACGCATGGCCGAAGTGGCACATGCCCGAAACGAATCAACTTCATAAATCTTCATCAAATGGCGATACGCCTTCATCAGACGACGCATCCGTTCTTCTTTCACCGGAGAAATTTCACCCTTTTCGAACACGTCGAAACCCAATCGCAATGGGATACGCAAGAGCAACACCTTTGAGAATTTATTCTCGCCGGTACTCTCAATACGCGTCACCTTCTTGATTAACAGACGAACGGCATTCGAGCCGATGTCTATAGCTGCATAATTCTTACTCTTCATGGTTATTTTGTTTGTCTACGTTTGTTTCTTTTTCCAAATAATATTGGTAGAGCGCTTCTTGCGAACGGAAATAACCCGTCTCGGCCACTTCCGGGAAAGCGTTTGTCCCTTTTCCGTCCACGATGCGACCTTGCAACGTATCGTGCAAACCATATTCGACCACACGTTTCAAGTCTTCTTTGATGTCAGGATCGTAAACGGGCGTCACCACTTCGATACGATTGTCCAAATTACGCGGCATCCAATCCGCCGAACCAATGAATATCTTCTCTTCACCTCCAGCGGCAAAGATAAAGATGCGCGAGTGCTCTAAATAACGGTCGATAATACCCGTAATGCGCAAGTTTCCATTCAATTCTGGAAGCCCTGTGTAAAGCGAGCAATTGCCTCGTACCAATAAATCGACAGGCACGCCCCGTTCTGCTGCCTCATAAAGTTTTTTCACCATATATACATCGGTGATATGATTGATTTTTATCTTGATATAGGCCGGCTTACCTGCTTCTTTGTTCTTGATTTCTTCGTTAATAAGGCGAAGGAATTTATTCTTCATCTCGTTGGGCGAGACAAGCAACTCCTTGAAATGGGTCACGGAGTACGGGCGCTCAATAAAATCGAACACCGCATTCACATCGCGTACCACAGGACGCGATGCCGTCATCAACATATAATCCGTATACGTTCGAGCGTTGCCTTCGTGGAAGTTTCCGGTACTGATACAAGCGATGTCGGCACCGTTCTTCATAGCAATATGCGTAATCTTGGAATGTACCTTCAACCCTTCGACACCGAAAATAACATGAATACCTGCATCTTGCATCCGCTTGGACCAATTGATATTCGATGCTTCGTCGAAACGCGCCAGAAGTTCGATAACGACCGTCACCTTCTTCCCGTTGCGAGCCGCGCCAATAAGCGCCTTCACCACCTTCGAATCTTTTGCCAAACGGTAGAGTGTCGTCTTGATGCTCTTCACTTCCTTACTGAGTGCCGCTTCTTGCAAAACGCGAATATAAGAATCGAAACTATGATACGGTACATGGATGAAGCGGTCTTTCTCCCGAATCAATTGCAAGATACTTTCTGATCCGGAGAGCTCTTTCTTCAGAATAGGCGTCCACGATGGATATTTCAAATCCGAACGTCCACAATCGGGAAACTTCATGAAGTCCTTGTGATTATGATAACGCCCACCCGCCAGTACCGTATCGAGCTTATCAAGATACAACGCAGAAAGGACCTGCTTCAGAAGCGTCTTCGGCATCATCGCGTCGTAAACGACACGGAGTGGTTCGCCTCGTTTGCGGCTTTTCACACCCTTCGATATCTTCTGCAACATACCGTTACGTAAATCGTTGTCGATTTCCATCTCGGCATCACGAGTAAACTTGAACGAATAGGCTTCGAAATCCGTGTAATGTTGTCCGCAAAAGATATACGGAAGGCAGCAACGGATTACATCGTCCAAGTACATCAAATAACGTTTCTCTCCTTTGTCTGGCAAGCGCACGAAGCGGCCGCAAATCGATACGGGCAATTCAAGGAACGCATATTCTGCCGCCGGACGTTTACTACCTGTTCCTTCGCGGTGCATCTTGACGGCCAAATAGATATTCTCGTCGTTCTCGACATTCATTTGCTTAATAGCGGAATACCAGACCGGTATCACACGCCCGTCTAAGTTCTGCCGATAGAAATTGTAAATAAACTGGAGTTGTTCCTCATCCAGTTCGTTCTCTTTGACCAAATAAATATTATTCTCTTTCAGCCTCTGCGTAATTTCGCGTACTGCCACTTCGAAATCCTTTGCATATTCGGAGTTCAATTTGGTGATTTCTTTCAGAATACCCAATGCTTCCATGCGATTCTGACGCGCCTCTTTGTCTTCACATTCCGCAATACGGTTCTGTGATGCCACGCGTACCCGGAAGAATTCATCCAAATTATTGGAATAAATTCCTAAAAAGCTCATTCGTTCCAACAAAGGAACGTTCTCTTTGCACGCTTCTTGCAGAATGCGACGGTTGAAGTACATCCAGCTGATATCTCTGGGCAAATACGTCTTATTGTTCTTTATTTTCATGATAAATGTCCTGTTTTCAATAGCCTCGCTAAAGGTAAGCATTATTTTTATATCTTTTATACTTTAGGATATGAATTTTGTGTGAAATATGCAACTCCACCCCATTTACGTCCTAAAAAGAAGCTTGCAATTGTGATTGCAAACTTCCTGCAAATTGCGGCAACTTTACAATCCCCTTTGCAAACTTCCTGCAAACTGCAGCAACCTTGCAAACCCCTTTGCAAACTTCCTGCAAATTGCGGCAACTTTACAATCCCCTTTGCAAACTTCCTGCAAACTGCAGCAACCTTGCAAA
>CALUZR010000016.1 GCA_944325335.1 uncultured Parabacteroides sp.
ATGATGATTTTTGGGGTAAACATAGAGTAAAACAAATACGCTCATTTGGCTCATTTTTTGATGTCAACTGCACGAACCGCCTAAACGCAACTCAGGCTGTAATCACCGTGTAAATCGGTAGATTACAGCCTGATACAAATCTTAATTGCTATTCTGCCTGAGGACTTCTAATCTTAGAGAGTGTCCTCTACAGCAGCCTGCGCCGCAGCCAAACGTGCGATGGGCACTCTGAACGGAGAGCAACTTACGTAATCCAAACCTACTTTGTGGCAGAATTTCACGGATGAAGGCTCGCCTCCATGTTCGCCGCAGATACCGCACTTCAGCGTCGGACGAACGGAACGTCCCTTTTCTACGGCCATCTCGATCAACTGGCCCACGCCGTTCTGGTCGAGCACCTGGAATGGGTCTACCTTCAGGATCTTCTTCTCCAAGTAAACCGGCAAGAAGGAAGCGATATCGTCGCGGGAATAACCGAAGGTCATCTGCGTCAAGTCGTTTGTACCGAATGAGAAGTATTCCGCACGGGAAGCAATGCGATTCGCCGTCAACGCTGCACGCGGGATCTCAATCATCGTACCTACCTTGAACGGGATTTCCATGCCTTCTTCCTTGAACAAAGCGGCAGCTTCTTCGCGGATTACCTTTTCCTGTGCTTCGAATTCGTAAAGGATACCCGTCAGCGGCACCATGATTTCCGGCATTGGGTTGTAGCCTTCCTTCTTCAATTCGATAGCTGCACCCAAGATAGCACGCGTCTGCATCTGCGTGATTTCCGGATAGGTATTACCCAGACGGCAACCGCGGTGACCCAACATCGGGTTATGCTCGCAAAGGCTTTCTACGCGTTGCTGGATATATTGAACCGTTACGCCCATGGCCTTTGCCATTTCTTCCTGGCCTTTCAAATCGTGAGGAACGAACTCGTGCAAAGGAGGATCCAACAAACGTACATTCACAGGATAACCATCCATTGCCTTGAAGATACCCTTGAAATCTTCCTTCTGGTAAGGCAACAATTTAGCCAAAGCGGCCTTACGTCCTTCCACGTCTTCAGCCAAGATCATTTCGCGCATGGCGATAATCTTTTCATTGTCGAAGAACATGTGTTCCGTACGGCAAAGCCCGATACCTACAGCACCAAACTTACGAGCTACTTCCGCATCGTGCGGCGTGTCGGCATTTGTACGTACTTGCAAACGGGTGTATTTATTGCACAAGTTCATCAATTCAGCGAAATCACCTGAGATTTCAGCAGCCTGTGTGCTGACTTCCCCTTTATAAACTTCGCCCGTCGAACCATTCAATGAAATGAAATCGCCCTCTTTCAATACAGTGCCATCCACTTCTACGGTCCGAGCCTTATAATCAATATTGATAGCTCCTGCACCTGAAACGCAGCACTTACCCATACCGCGAGCCACTACGGCAGCATGCGAAGTCATACCTCCGCGGGCGGTCAAGATACCTTCTGCTACGGTCATACCGGCCAAATCCTCCGGAGAAGTCTCGATGCGGACCATCACTACGCGATGTCCTTCAGCTTTCCACTTAGCGGCATCTTCCGCAAAGAAGACAATCTGTCCGCAAGCCGCACCCGGAGAAGCGGGCAGACCGCGCGTCAAGACTTGTGCCTTCTTCAGCTCTTCTTTATCGAATACCGGGTGGAGCAGTTCGTCCAACTTATTGGGTTCGCAACGCTCCAAAGCTGTCTTTTCGTCGATAATTCCTTGATGCAACAAATCGATGGCAATTTTCACCATCGCAGCACCTGTACGTTTACCATTACGTGTCTGCAAGAACCAAAGTTTACCTTCCTGTACAGTAAATTCCATATCCTGCATATCCTTGTAGTGATTTTCGAGCTTTGTCTGCAATTCGTCCAATTCCTTGTAGATTTCCGGCATGGCTTCTTCCATCGAAGGATATTTAGCCGCACGCACTTCTTCCGAAATGCCTGCCAACTTAGCCCAACGTTGCGAACCAATCTTCGTAATCTGCTGCGGCGTACGAATACCGGCTACCACATCTTCGCCCTGTGCATTAATCAGATATTCACCGTTGAAGAGGTCTTCACCTGTAGCGGCATCGCGCGAGAAGCAAACACCCGTAGCCGAGGTATCCCCCATATTACCGAATACCATCGCCTGTACGTTTACGGCTGTTCCCCATTCAGCTGGGATACCTTCCATCTTACGGTAAAGGATCGCGCGTTCGTTCATCCATGAATCGAACACCGCGCAGATAGCTCCCCACAACTGTTCGTAAGCACACGAGGGGAAATCCTGCCCTGTCTGTGCTTTCACGGCTTCTTTGAAGCGTTTTACGAGCACCTTCAGGTCTTCTACTTCCAGTTCATTGTCCAGCTTAACTCCTTTGTTTTTCTTTACATCTTCGATGATGGCTTCAAACGGGTCAATGTCATCTTTGTTGGTCGGCTTCATGCCAAGTACCACGTCACCATACATTTGGACAAAACGGCGGTAAGAATCCCACGCGAAACGCGGATTGCCAGTCTTGCGACTCAGTCCTTCTACCACTTCGTCGTTCAAACCGAGGTTCAAGATCGTATCCATCATACCCGGCATAGAAGCACGGGCACCCGAACGGACTGAAACGAGCAACGGATTTTCTACATCGCCAAATTTCGAATGCATCAATTCTTCAATTCCATGAATGGAACGTTCTACGTCGTCTCTCAGCAATTCGACTACCGTATCTTTCCCCTTCTCGAAATATTCCGAACATACTTCCGTCGTAATCGTAAATCCCGGAGGAACGGGAACCCCAATCAGGTTCATTTCTGCCAAATTGGCGCCTTTACCACCCAGGAGGTTGCGCATATCCGCGCGTCCTTCTGCCTTTCCATTTCCAAATGTATAAACTCTTTTCGTCTCCATGATATGTTTTTTAGATTGTTCTATAGACGTTCGTTTAGTTTAAAATTTTTACTTCACAAAGGTAAGGATTCTTCGGCAAAAGAATGACACTTCAAAAGAAAAAAATTTATATGTTTTTAAACATATCATGCGATTCATTGATTTTTTATTTGTATTTTTGCGTGCCGGACTTTGGATAAGAAGGAAAACCTCCCGTTTTTCAGGCAAAGAGAAGCTTTATACCTATTATAATATATAGGCCTCACCCTCTATCCTCCCCCAATCAAAAAATAGAAAATACCAAGTTAAGAACATCCCGTCGTCTATAGAAAGAAAAAAAATCCGTATATTTGCCGCCGCAAAACAAATAGCAAGTAAAAAGATATGGATGAAGAATGGTTCCCGCTGGTCGACGAGGCGGGAAATATCGTAGGACGGGCTACCCGTCGTGAATGTCATGATGGAAGCAAACGGTTGCATCCGGTAGTCCACCTACATATATATAATAAAGATGGCGACCTTTTCCTACAGAAGCGTTCGCTGACGAAAGATATCCAACCCGGGAAATGGGATACGGCCGTGGGCGGACATGTGGACTATGGCGAAAGCATCGAAGAAGCGCTCCGGCGCGAAGCCCGCGAGGAGTTGGGTATCGAAGGGTTCGAAGCCGAGTTGATGGCTCGCTATGTATTCGAATCGGCCATCGAAAAGGAGTTGGTACATACCTACCGTACCGTCTACGAAGGACCTTTCACACCCGATAAAGAAGAACTCGATGATGCCCGCTTTTGGCGCATCGATGAAATCGAATCACAGTTAGGAAAGGGAATATTTACGCCTAATTTCGAAAGAGAATATAATCGTTTAAAACAACAAGAATAGTTATAAATATGAAAATGAAAACCGTATTCCCGCTCTTTGCCGCCGGATTAATGGCGCTCGCGGGATGTAACAACAAAACGCAAGAAGTGGCCCCGCAAGGGACTCCGGCTATCAATTTGGCCAACTTAGACAGCACAACGACGGCCGGCGCCGACTTCTACCAGTATGCGTGCGGCGGATGGATGAAAGCACATCCGCTTACGGCCGAGTATTCACGCTTTGGTACCATCGACATGGTGTTTGAAAACAACAACAAACAGCTGAAAGAGCTGGTAGAAGGTCTTGCCTCTACACCGCAAACGGCTGGAAGCGTAGGCGAAAAGATCAGTAAATTGTATACTTTGGCCATGGACAGCATCAAGGTAAACGAAGACGGAGCTGCACCTATCAAAGAGGAATTGGAAACCATCCTGAAGATCGGCACCAAGTCGGAAGTGGCACAGATGGTGGCTACGTTGCACCGCGAAGGCATGTCGCCGTTCTTCGCACTCTATGTTTCAGCTGATGAAAAGAACAGTTCGATGAACATTGTGCAACTCTATCAAGCTGGTTTGGGTATGGGCGACCGCGATTATTATCTGCAAGACGATGAGACATTCGCGAAAATACGCGAAGCCTACCAGACGTACATCAACCGCCTCTTCACGCTCGCTGGCCATACGCCGGAACAAGCCGAGGCAGCTACCAACGCCGTCATGAAGGTAGAAAATGGCATTGCCGAGGTTTCTTTCTCGCGCGAAGAGATGCGCGATTCGGAAAAGAATTACCACAAGATGTCATACGCCGACTTCGTAAGCAGCAACGATGCCCTCGATTGGGACACCTATTTCAAGGCGATGGGATTGGAAAATATCCCCGAATTGGACGCCAAGCAGGCGGATTATTACAAGAAACTGGCAAAAGTATTGAAGGATATTTCCGTAGACGACCAAAAATACTACCTGGCATTTAACCTGTTGGATATGGCATCGCCCTACTTGAGCGATAGTTTTGCTCAGGCGAACTTCGACTTCTACGGCAAGACGATGTCGGGCAAGCAGGAGATGAAGCCTCGCTGGAAACGGGCATTGCAGACGGTCAATAGTTCGCTGGGCGAAGCTGTCGGGCAAATGTACGTAGAGAAATACTTCCCGGCTTCATCGAAAGAGAAGATGTTGACGCTGGTGGGCAACCTCCAAAAGGCGCTCTCGGAACGTATCAATAGTTTAGAATGGATGGGCGACTCGACCAAACTCAAAGCACAAGAGAAACTTTCTGCCTTCACGGTTAAGATTGGTTATCCCGACAAATGGCGTGATTACAGCGCATTGGACATCCAAGACGACTCCTACTGGGCTAATATCCGCCGTTCGGCCATCTTCGAAATGAACTATATGCTGGCCGATGCAGGCAAACCGGTAGACAAGAGCCGCTGGTATATGACGCCGCAAACGGTCAATGCTTACTATAACCCGACCACAAACGAAATCTGCTTCCCCGCCGGCATCCTGCAGCCTCCGTTCTTTAATCCGGATGCGGACGACGCGGTGAACTATGGTGCCATCGGCGTGGTGATCGGCCACGAAATGACGCACGGGTTCGACGACCAAGGACGCCACTACGACAAAGAGGGTAACCTCGTCGACTGGTGGACGGAAGACGATGCCGAACAATTCACCAAACGGGCCGACAAGTTGGCAGACCAATACAGCAATATTATCGTAGTGGACACGATGCATGCCAACGGCCGCTTCACGCTGGGCGAAAACATTGCCGACCAAGGCGGATTGCTCGTAGCACATCAAGCCTATTTGAACAGCTTGCAGGGACAAACGCCGGCTCCGATCGACGGATTCACGCACGAACAACGCTTCTTCATCGGCTATGCGACGCTCTGGGCGCAAAATATCCGTAACGAAGAGATTATCCGCCTCACCAAGATGGACCCGCACTCGCTGGGCAAATGGCGTGTAAACGCAGCGCTCCGTAATATCGATGCCTTCTACGACGCATTCCAAATCCAGGAAGGCGACGCGATGTACATGAAGCCTGCCGACCGTGTAAACGTTTGGTAAATATTTAGATTACTCTATTATAAGAACGGGAAGCTGACCCTCAGCCTTCCGTTTTTTGTTGCCTTGTCGTGTGCTTCTTCCCTCCTTCGTTCCTATCTTTCTTCCCCTTCGTAAGGTAAATAGTTCAGTGGCAGGGGACAAAACATCCAATTCCCCTATCCTAATTATTGTTTTCAGTTTGCGGTTATATAATCGCAGCCTACAGTTTTATAACCGCAGCTTGCGTTTTTAAAACCGGAACGTAAAAACAAAGATTATCTCCCTTGTTCGCCAGTTTTTAGTAGGAGGGAAAAGAAAATCCCCTTAGCTTGGGTAAGTAAGTTACCTGGCTAAGGGGAAGAGGATTGGGACTCTTTGTAAGGGATTCCTTAAGGTTACTTAGGGGTAATCAGACGGTATATCGTATCCACCGCCCCATCGATGCCCAACGAGGAGCTCCGGATACAAAGGTCGTAGCCCGCAGGGTCGCCCCACGTGCGCTGCGTATAATAATTGTAATGGTTGGCGCGCAGCTGGTTGATGCGGTGATACTCGCGCAGGGCCTCGTCGGGGGAGAGATGCTGCTCGGCGGCGATGCGTTGGCAGGCGAAGGCGGAATCGGCCGAGACGAATACGTGGAACGTCTGCGGGCGGTCTTTCAGGATCACATTCGCACAACGCCCTACGATGACGCACGGCCCCTCTTCGGCAGCCCGACGGATGACACGGCTCTGGGCCACAAAGAGGCGGTCGTCGGGCGAAAGGCTCTCGTCGACCGGCATCAAATTATCCATCCAAATATCTTTCCATACGCGCTGGAAGGAGGTAAGGCGTTGGTCGTGCGCTTCCACATAGCGGGTCGAAAGGCCGCTGTTCCCCACGGTAAGGTTCACCAATTCGCGGTCGTAGAACTTCCAACCCAGACGGGCGGCCAGCTTCTCCCCTATCTCGTGCCCGCCGCTGCCGAACTCGCGGGCAATCGTCACCACCGTATAACCAGCCCCGCTTGCCTTCGCCTCCTGCTGGTGCCGGTCGAGCCAAGCCCCCAGCCAGGCCATGCGCGGTTGGATTTTCCCCACAAAGAAACCCACGAGCAAGGCGGAAATCAACGTCCCCTCGCGCACGCCCCGAATCTCGCCAAAAAGGAAGAACGAGAAAACCAAGCTAATCGCAATCAGTGAGCAATCAAATCCGATCTTCACCTTCCCAAAAGGTTTCTTCCAGAGCTTGGCCAAGACGAGCATCAACCCTTCGCCCGCGATGAGCATCACCTTGGGCGTCACTTCGAAGACAATCCCCACCGCCAAGATGGCCGACCCGACGACGACGTACAGCACCCGTATCCAATAGGCATCGGGCACCATCCATTCCGTGAGCCACACCGAGAAATCAATAAAGAAGCCGAACAGAAAGCCCATCACCAGCTGCATGTATTGCAACTTCGGGAACGAACGCCGCAGAATAGCCACCTGGATAAGCACGAAAAGGACGTGCATGGCGATCGTAAATTGCCCCACGGTCGGGCGCAATCCCAAGCTCAACACGTAAGGCGGACAGGAAATAGGCGTAATGCCCAACTGGGCGTGGATACTCAACGCGATGCCAATCGACATCAAAAACAAACCTACGATAAACGTAGCATACCGTTCTATCAACTCTTGCATTTTCATCATCTATTCACAATTTAAATCCCACAAAATTACAAAAAAGCGGGCAGAGATGGTGGTTTTCCCAATACTTTGCACTATTTTTGTGAGACAAAAGAATTACACCCTATTTTATCGAATTTAATAGTTAGGAAGTATGTCGGATAGTATTGTAATTATACCTACTTATAACGAGAAAGAGAACATTGAGAACATCATCCGCGCTGTCTTCGGGTTGGAGAAGGAGTTCCATATCCTGGTCATCGACGACGGTTCGCCCGATGGCACCGCCACGATCGTCAAAACCCTGCAAAAGGAATTCCCCGAACGGCTTTTCATCATCGAGCGGGCGGGCAAGCAAGGATTGGGCACGGCTTATATCTGCGGCTTCAAATGGTGTATCGAGCATCAGTACGATTATATCTTCGAGATGGATGCCGACTTCAGCCACAACCCCGAAGACCTTCCACGCTTGTATGCCGCATGTACGGAGCAGGGCGGAGACGTGGCCGTCGGGTCGCGCTATTGCAATGGAGTAAACGTGGTGAACTGGCCATTGGGACGCGTGTTGATGTCCTATTTCGCGTCCGTCTATGTGCGCTTCGTGACGGGCATGGACATCCGCGATACGACCGCCGGCTTCGTTTGCTACCGGCGCGAAGTATTGGAGACCATCGGTATCGACCAAATCCATTTCAAAGGCTATGCATTCCAGATAGAGATGAAGTTCACGGCCTATAAGTGCGGGTTCAAACTGGTGGAAGTGCCAATTATCTTCATCAACCGCGTATTGGGCACCTCCAAGATGAACTCCTCCATCTTTGGCGAAGCCCTCTTTGGCGTCCTGAAACTGAAATGGTGGAGCCTTTGGCGCAAGTATCCGCAGAAGGGACGGACGTTGAAAGCTTAATACATTATAATAATAGCACGCAGATGACGCAGACTAAAGCGCAGATGACCGCAGATTTATTTTTTTAGTTGAGATTATATCGCGTAGCCCAATAAAAAAGATCTGCGGTCATCTGCGCTTTAGTCTGCGTCATCCGCGTGCTCAATACTACATTTCTGTGTCTTTCTCTTCCAGTACTTGCTCGACAAGGTAAAGCGGGCGGCGCTTCACTTCCGTATAAATCTTCCCTACATATTCTCCGATAATGCCAACCGACGTAATCACCACGCCACCGATAAACCACGTGGAAACCAAGAGGGACGTCCAGCCCGGTATCGTATCTCCTTTCGCATACGAAATGATGCCATAGATAATCGCCACCAAGGTAATGAAAATCATCAGCAATCCAATCAATACGATATAACGCAAGGGGCGGACCGAGAAGGAGGTAATGCCATCGATGGCAAAGCTCAACATTTTCTTGAAAGGATATTTCGATTCGCCCGCCATCCGCTTCTGTCGGTCGTAATAGACCATGGCCGAGGGAAAGCCCAACGAGCAAACCATGCCCCGAAGAAATAGGTTCCGCTCCGGATATTGCATGAGGGCTTGCAACGTGCGGCGGCTCATCAGGCGGAAGTCGGCATGGTTGTAGACGATTTCGCCTCCCATCTCTTTCATGAGCCGGTAAAAGGCCAGGGCGGTATGCTTCTTGAAGAAAGTGTCTGTCCGCCGCTCCTTTCGGACACCATAGACAATATCAATGCCTTGGTGGTAATAATCCACCATTTGGGGAATTACCTCCACGTCGTCTTGCAGGTCGGCATCGATGCTAATGGCGATATCCGCGTGAGAAGCGGCATATTCCAATCCCGCCCAAAGCGCATGTTGGTGCCCTACGTTGTGGGCCAGTTTCAATCCGCGCACCGGGAAACCTTCCGAGGCAAAGGACTCGACGAGCGCCCAAGTCCGGTCGCGGCTCCCATCGTCTACATATAATATATGCCCTTCTGCGATACGCTCTTCCTTTTCCAACCGTTGGATAAGTGCGGAAAGGCGGTGGTTCGTCTCGGGCAAGACCGCTTCTTCGTTATAACAAGGTACGACAATAAGCAAATGTGTATCCATTTCGTAATGCTTTACATGTTAGTTTGCCGGAAGCGATACAGGTGGACGACGCTATGGTCATCACAACTCCTCCGGTTCGAATTATAGATATCTTCCAATGTATAATGGGAGAATTGCTTCAAGAAAGGTTCGCGCTCGTGTTCACCCATGAGGAGATAGCCTTCCTCAGGCATAAAGTCTTGGAAAGGAACCACACGGTCGCCCAAGTAGAAGTTCACCGTGAAAGGATGCATGCGGTTTCCCTCCGTATTTACGCTTCGGTAGGAATAAATCCGCCCTTGGGGCACGAGGGTGGCAATCTCGCGGGCCATCGGTTTGTCCGACTTGACATTGAGCACGGTCGGTTGATAGAATCCATCCAACACTAAATAAATCGAAACCACCAAGGCAAAGAGAGGCGAAAGCAACTCCCGTTTCTCTTTCACATGCAGGGCGAAATAGTAAATGGCCACAATAGGAAGCGCAATCAAAAGCAAAGGCACTACGCCCAATGGCACGTTCCGCAACGCCTCGACATACGCCCACGTCTCCTCCGGATGCCGGCCTCCGATCCAAGCCTCTTGCACGCCACCTACGCGGATAAAAAGGAACAACGCCAGCAATAACAGGCTCGCCCCGCTCAGGATATAAGCCGAAACCTTCAACACCTGCGGGCATTTCCGCTTCAGGTAAAGGAAATATTCCGCGATGAAATAGGCCACAAACGGATACATCGGCAGGAGGTACACGCTCCGTTTGCTCTTCGGGATACAATAAAAGACGAAAATGACCACGGCACAGATAAGCGTATAGAGCCGCGTCTCGTCCATCGCCTGGAGAGTTTGGGTAAATCTTCCCCAAAGCCCTTTGAGCTGTATTACAGGTTTCTTATATTTCAAGAAGAAAAGGGAAACAACCAAGAAGAGCGTATAAGGCACAAAGCCCGCCACAAGCGTAACCAGATTATAATAAGCCGGGTTCTCGTGCGAACCATACGTCATCTTGCCCACGAAACGGAGCACGTTCTCTTCCACCACCAACGAGAGGAAACGCTCTCCCCCTTGCCGGTAAGCCGCCACATACCAAAGCATCGGAAGGACGCAAGCCGCCAACACCACGCCCGCATACCGCCCTACAAGTGGCAGGAAACGGTGTCCCTTCATCCAACAAAAGAGGAAAGCCGCCCCGCATGGCAGGACAATCCCGACAGGTCCCTTGGTCAGCGCCGCCCCGCTCAGGCAAAGGATCGCCCACCATGGCACGCCCCGCAGCCCGCGTTCGTACCATATATATAATAGGTATAGCGCCAACACCATGAAAGCCGCCAGCACCATGTCGACCCGGCAATTCACGCCCGCCCGATGCACCTCGAAGTTCGTGAGCGTTACCAGCGAAGCGACCATCGCCACCTCCGCTCCCCGCCTCCGGGCATAAAAGGCATAGCCCGCCAGGAGCATGATGGCCAGCATCAAAGCCGAGGGAAAGCGCGCCGTATATTCGGTCACTTCGCCCACCACCGTAGAGGCCGCCGCAATCATCCAATGGAACAAAGGCGGCTTATAAGCGATATCCACGCCATTGTTCACCGGCAAAATCCAATTGCCATCCTTCAGCATCGAGAGCGCGACTACGGCCTCCCGCGGTTCGCCCTTCGTATGGAACGACGTCTCGCCCATGAATAAAAACAACACGACAAAGCAGATAGCCGCCAGCCAAATACCCAGTTTCTTTTTTTCGTCCATTGTCAATTTTTTCTTTTATGCCTACCAAAACTTCCCGTCATGCCTATGGAAACTTCCTTTGATGCCTATCTTTTCTATAAATATCGACGATATTTGTACACGTATCGACGATATTTGTATATCTTTAGCCTAAAGATAAAGAAACATCGACGATGTTTATAGAAAAGATGCCTGCCTCGGGAAGAATTCCTCCCTATCGCTCGACTTTTTCCTCGGCATCTCCTGCAGATTTCCCGCCGGGCTGATTATGGGTGCAAAAGTATAAAAATTAGTCTATACGGCAAACGGAGAGAGGGCTTTCAAGGAAATTCACAGATTTATTTCGCCCCGAAACGTCGAACTATCCGTATTTTTTGCTAATTTTGCCTACCATTTAAATGAAAAATAGATTGGATGATAGAGCGAATATACATTCTTGAGACGGTAGACCCGGTAATCTTCTACGGGGTGAACAACAGTAATATGCAATTGATTAAGACGTTGTTCCCCAAGCTTCGCATTGTCGCGCGCGGCAATGTGATGAAAGTCATCGGAGACGAAGAGGAGTCTGAACTGTTTTTAAAGAAGATTCGTGAAATAGAGAAGTATTGCGAGGAATACAACACGCTGACCGAGGAGGTCATCATCGACATCATCAAAGGCAAAGGCCCGACGGTGGTGAAGCAGGAGAACCTGATTATCCACGGCATGAACGGCAAGCCCATCGTCGCCCGCACCGAAAACCAGCAGAAGTTGGTCAAGGCTTTCGACGAGAACGACCTCGTGTTTGCCACCGGCCCGGCAGGTTCGGGAAAGACGTTCGTAGCCATTGCCCTGGCGGTAAAGGCACTCAAGAACAAGCAAGTGAGGAAGATTATCCTGAGCCGTCCGGCCGTCGAGGCGGGCGAGAAGTTAGGATTCCTCCCGGGCGAGATGAAAGACAAGCTCGACCCCTACTTGCAGCCGCTCTATGATGCCCTGCAAGATATGATCCCGGCCGTGAAGTTGAAAGAATATATGGAGAACAACGTGATCCAAATCGCCCCTTTGGCCTTCATGCGTGGACGGACATTGAACGACGCGGTGATTATCCTCGACGAAGCGCAGAATACGACGACCCACCAAATCAAGATGTTCCTCACCCGATTGGGCATGAACGCGAAGATGATCGTCACGGGCGACATGACGCAGATCGACCTCCCCGCCTCGACCATCTCGGGCTTGAAGGAGGCGATGAATATCCTGAAGGAGGTTGCGGGTATCGGACGGGTGGAATTTACCAAGAAGGATATCGTCCGGCATAAGCTCGTACAGCGCATTGTGGAGGCTTACGATAAGTTCGACCGCAAGCAACGCGCCACGAAGAAAGAAGCAAACACTCAAATAAAAGAAGATAAATAAGAGATTATGAAAGCAGCATTAGTAAAGACAGATTTCCACTTTCCGGGCCAGGAGAGTGTGTATCATGGGAAAGTACGTGATGTGTATTCGATAAAGAACGACCTGCTGGTCATGGTGGCTACCGACCGTATCTCGGCATTCGACGTCATCTTGCCCGAAGGTATTCCTTATAAAGGACAGATGTTGAACCAAATTGCCGCCAAGTTCTTGGACGCTACGACGGATATCTGCCCGAACTGGAAGCTCGCATCGCCCGACCCGATGGTGACGGTAGGCGTACGATGCGAAGGTTTCCCGGTCGAGATGATTGTACGCGGTTATCTTTGCGGAAGCGCTTGGCGTGCCTATAAGAGCGGTGTACGCGAGATTTGCGGCGTGAAGCTCCCCGAAGGTATGCGCGAGAACGAACGCTTCCCCGAACCCATCATCACCCCGACTACAAAAGCCGAGATTGGCGAGCACGACCAAGACATCTCGAAAGAAGAAATCCTGGCCCGCGGATTGGCTACACCCGAAGAATATGCCTTGTTAGAGCAATACACGATGGCGCTCTTCAAACGCGGTACGGAGATAGCCGAGAAGCGCGGCTTGATCCTCGTGGATACGAAATATGAGTTCGGTAAGCACGACGGGAAAATCTACTTGATGGACGAAATCCATACGCCCGACTCTTCGCGCTATTTCTACCTCGAAGGTTACGAAGAACGTTTTGCCAAGGGTGAACCCCAGAAGCAACTCTCGAAAGAGTTCGTACGCGAATGGTTGATGGATAATGGTTTCCAAGGTAAGGAAGGGCAACAAGTGCCTGAAATGACACCCGCCATCGTAGAGAGCATCAGCAATCGCTATATCGAATTGTTCGAACACATCACGGGCGAATCGTTCGTCAAGGCCGATACGACGCACATTGCCGAACGCATTGAGAAGAACGTAACCGAATACTTGAACCAATTAACAAGTAATAATTAACAACGGGACACGCACGGCTTCGCTTTTAATTATTCATTATTCATTTTTAATTGATAGAAATGGGCACAGGTTCAGAGAACGTACTCCCGTACAACCGGGAAGAGCATAAGGGCGCACAAGTGAAACGTATGTTCGATGCCATCGCAGGGAAGTACGATTTGCTGAACCATACGCTCTCGTTCGGCTTCGACAAAGGATGGCGCAAGAAAGGCATTCGTTTCCTGCGCCCCTTTGCCCCGAAGCAAATATTGGATATTGCTACTGGGACGGGCGACTTGGCATTGCAGATGCAACGCGAGCTGGCTCCGGAACATATCATGGGTGTGGACATATCGGAAGGCATGATGGAGGTAGGAAGGAACAAAGTACAACAAGCCGGACTATCAGACCACATCTCTTTCGAGTATCAAGATTGCATGGCGTTGACGTATGAAGATAACCGCTTTGATGCCGTCACGGCGGCCTTTGGCGTGCGGAACTTCGAGCATATCGAACAAGGATTAGCCGAGATGTATCGCGTGACGAAGCCCGGCGGCCAAGTGATGATACTGGAGCTCTCTACGCCTGAACACTTCCCCATGAAGCAACTCTATGCGTTATACTCCCGCATCGTCATCCCGACGGTCGGACGGTTGGTCTCACGGGAAAAGGCGGCATACAGCTATTTGCCCGCTTCTATACAAGTAGTTCCACAAGGCAAGGTGATGAGGGGATTGCTCTCGAAGGTCGGTTACCGGGAAGTGCAATCACGGTCGCTCACCTTTGGAATATGCTCATTGTACACAGGTATTAAATAAATCAGAGATAAAGTATAAGTATTATGCAGAAATACGGTTTGATAGGCTATCCGTTGGGGCACTCGTTCTCGCGCAATTACTTCAACCAAAAGTTCGAGTCGGAGAATATCGATGCCCAGTATTTGAACTTTGAAATCCCCTCCATCAAGGACTTCAAAGAGGTATTGAAAGAGAATCCGGAACTGAATGGATTGAACGTCACGATTCCCTACAAGGAACAAGTCATACCTTACTTGGACGACCTCGACGAAGACGCACGGCAGATAGGAGCCGTCAACGTCATCAAGTTCAAGAAAGGCATGTTCGGCAAGACCAAGCTGATCGGATACAATTCGGACGTCATCGGATTCAAGCAATCTATCGAACCGCTGCTTACCGAGACACACCGCAAGGCATTGGTGCTGGGCACGGGTGGAGCTTCGAAAGCTGTCTCGTATGGACTGAAGCAACTGGGCATAGAGCCTACGTTGGTCTCCCGCACGAAGAAGAACGGATGCTTTACGTATGCAGAGCTGACTCCTGAAATCATGGCGGAATATACGGTCATCGTGAATACCACGCCGCTGGGTATGTTCCCCCATGTGGATGCTTGCCCGGACATCCCGTATGCTTGCCTCACGCCTTTCCACCTCCTCTACGATTTACTCTACAACCCAGATACGACACTCTTCATGCGCAAGGGACAGGAACATGGCGCGGTCGTCAAGAACGGGTTGGAAATGTTGCTTCTCCAGGCATTTGCTGCTTGGGGAATTTGGCAGAACGTATAACCATCGAGATAGGATGATAGATTTCATTACGTTGTGCGACTATGTAGGGACTTTCGCCTTCGCCATCAGTGGGATCCGGTTGGCATCGGCCAAGAAGTTCGATTGGTTTGGCGCCTATGTCGTAGGGGTTGTGACGGCGGTCGGCGGCGGGACGATACGCGACATCCTCCTTAATGCCACGCCATTCTGGATGACACAGCCCTCCTATATGGTCATATCAGGACTGGCGCTCCTCTTCGTGCTGGTATTCCGCAAGTATGTAATACGGCTGAACAATACCTTCTTTATCTTCGATGCCGTGGGGCTGGGACTGTTTGCCATCGTGGGTATCGCCAAGTCTATCGAGTTTGGCTTTCCCTTTTGGGTGGCGATTGTCATGGGCACCATTACCGGAGCATTCGGCGGGATGATGCGGGATATCCTTATCAACGAGGAGCCTCTCATCTTTCGGAAAGATATTTATGCGCTGGCCTGCGTCTTCGGGGGACTTGTCTACTATGGGTGCGACTGCATGGGCGTCCCTTTGCCGCTCACCCAGTTCATCGCCGCCGTAGCGGTCTTTATGGCGCGTGTCTTGGCGGTGAAATACCATGTGAGCCTTCCCGCGTTGAAGGGCGAAGAATAGATTTTCTTTTTTCATTTTGTACATATACTCCTGGGGGTTAAGTGGCCAATGCCATCTTAGCCCCTTTTCTTTTGTCCTATTCCCTTTATTTTCTTCCCCTACGAATAAAAAAGTACCGAAACGCTTGCGGGTTTCAAATCCTTTCCCTACTTTTGGCAGCAAAATAAAAAGGTACGATGAATAAGCAAAATACATACCTCAGTTCCCTCGCGGGTGGATGCTCTTCCGGGTCGAATAAAAAGGTCCGCTTTTACCCCCCCGATTAACATTTAATAACATCCTATATTATACGTTATTAATCGGGGCTACGCTCCTCTTTTCCACTGCCTGTGAAGACGAGCCGATACCCGAACCTATTCCTACCCCACAACCCGAACCGGAACCAGAACCAACTCCGGAACCCACCCCGACAGATACCGTCAAGACGAAATGCTTGCATATCGTGGCTGATTGGTCGGAGGCGTTAGCGAAAGAAGATATTCCCAGCATTTATAATTTGTTCATTGGCGACACGGTTATCAAGGCCGAGTCTCTATATAATATAATGTATAAGGATTCCACCTCAGCGGAACCCTACGAAATCATCGCCTACAACGAGCCCAACGACGTTGTCATTTCCGGAAACGACGCCGTCATTTCCACCGATGAGGACGGTCTTTTGGCACCTCTGCCGGAATACCTCTTTGCAGGGGATACGACCATTCAGGTAGAAGCAGGTGATACGGCACTCGTCTCACTCCGGATGCGTCGCCTCCTCTCCCCCATTACATTGACATTAAACTTCAGCGATACAGCCAAGGTAGCCGATGTAGATGCAACCTTGACCGGATTAATCTCTTCCATCCATCTACCCGATGGCACACCTACGGGCGATAACGTCTTGCGTTCGGCTACGGGAAGTACAGCACAGATGGCATACGAAGCCTTGCCAGAAGACAAGGGTATCCGTCTCCTGCTCCGTACTTTCGGCATTGTCAGAGAAGCACAGCAACTTCTGAAGGTAACAATCACCTTGGCAGACGGCCGCGTGCTTACGTTCGAGTCCGACCTCACCGGTCTGTTGGACGACTTCGCTCACCTCGCCCCTATCGCCTTGGAGAATAAACTTGATACGGCGAAACCAGAAGAGCCCACACCCGATCCGGAGCCGGAACCTGAACCAGAGCCGGAACCTGAACCAGAGCCGGAACCGACTCCCGACCCGGAACCCGAACCTACACCGGAGCCGGAACCCGAGCCGGAAGATCCGCCTTATCGTCCGCCACATCCTGACCCCGATCCTGATCCGGAACCCGAACCGGATAATCCTATCGATATCTCAGGTACTATTAACGACTGGATCGTAGTAGATAATAACAATGTAGATGCAATCTTATAATAAATAGATGATGAAAACAAGTTTTTATATTCCCTTATTAGCACTTGCCCTAACGGCATGTTCTAACGACGAACTAACGAACGAGGTGTTACCTGAAGGTAAATATCCCTTGATAATGAACGCTACCGGCCTACAAACCGCGCCAACCACTGCAACCCGTGCCTCCGTAGATGGTAATTGGGACGATATACAGACCGTAGCCGTACAGGTGGGCGACGCGGTGAAAGAATACACTGTGACAACCACCGATGCCGAGCAGAAATACGCCACCCTGAGCAGTGATACCGACCCGCACTGGTGGACAAGCCGCGACGACATCACCGTCAACGCATGGTGGCCATACGCTGCTACGATGCAAGAGGTGGTAGTAAAAGAAGATCAAAGTACACGGGATGCCTTTGAAAGTAGCGACCACATTGCTGCCATTAACCAGACTGTAGAGTTCAACAACCCGACGCTGACCTTCGAGCACCGCACGGCGCGTGTGACGGTCAAACTCCAAACGGGCACGGGTATACAGAATTTGGAAGGCGCGAAAGTAAGTATCGTGAGCCTGAGCACGGAAAACGGTAACCCGTCTGCCATCAGTACTTACGTGGCAGAAAACAATGTTTACGAGGCGCTCACAGTTCCGCAAACGGTGGAAGCAGGCAATGCCTTCATTCAAATAGTGCTGGACAACGGCACTTTTGTCTTTACACCTGAGGAAAATGTGGTGTTGGAGGCTAACCATCAATATACTTACAACGTAACAGTAACCGCCACAAAGCTGGAACTGACAGGTTGCTCTATCACGGCATGGGATGAATACAACTACGATGGCACAGCCTCCATGCGATAGGCACGAGCCATATCACTGTTTCCTTCGCCGGAAGCGGTGGTACAAATAGTAATAACAAGAGCGTTCTTTGAAAGATTTTGTGTGTAGAACAAGACGGATTCTCAGGAAAAAGCACTACCTTTGGGCGATAAAAACATAGCCTAAAGATTATCCAAAACTGGATGCGGTTGCGTAGCACGATTGATTTTTTGGGGCTGTGGGAAAGCATCAATAATCCGCAGTTTAAAAGCATCGAATTCGATGCCTTTAAATCAGAAGCAGGAACTAACAGCTTTACGCTTACCCCGAAACAATGGATTGAGCGGACAGGAGCCATCGGTCTTATTTCCAAAGCAGGTCGATATGGTGGTACATACGCCCACAAGGACATACATAAACGTTATGAGTTGTTGAAACAACTGGCAGAAAGCCAATTGATGCATCTAAATGCAGTGGATGCGGAAAAGAAGTTCCGGGCCATATCCAACGGCAAGTCATTACCTGAATAAATACGTTCTCCACACATCTTTCAATCCACGCTCATTAAAAAGGTAATTAATGAGCAATATGAAACTTACATTATGGTATATAGCGGCAATTGCCCTGTTCACTTCCTGTACGCAGGACGAACTGGCAGGCGACAGCCTGCCCGGAGGCGCACGTCCGCTGGTAATCAACGCCTCCGGCCTGCAGGCCATAGCCACGCCGCAGACACGCGGCACCCTCGAAGGCAACTGGGACGGAGTGAAAACGGTGGGCGTGCAGGTGGAAATTATTCCGTCTTTCCCCTCAAAGGAATACAAGGTCGAGACGGAGGATGGCAGCGGCACCGCGCATCTCAGCCCCGCTGAACCTCTTGGTGCCGGTGACATGGCATTCTGGTGGACAAGCACCACAGAGACCAAAACCGTGACTGTCTGGTGTCCGTACGGAGATGGATACATTCCCTCTGTGTGGACAATTCCCGTAAAGCAGACTGCGGAGGACATGCAGTCGAAAGACCTGCTGTGTGCCCGGAAAGAGGGCATGACGTTGCAGGACTGCGAAACGGGGACATTCGAGTTCCGGCACATGCTGTCCAAGGTGCGGATAAACCTCAAAGCATCGGACTATCTGCAAAATGCCGCGAAAGTGGATGTGCGGCTGCTTGACCAATACACGATGGCCAACTGCAACGATATGCCACAAACACTTTCCGGCATAAGCACACGTGACCATTCTATAACGCCATGTCAGCTGGAAACGCCCGGGTCGGGATGCTATGCTTCCTACGAGGCATTGGTGATACCATTGGACGCAGATGAAGTAGCAGCGACCGACGAACTTATCGGCATCACCGTGGATGGTGCGGAATATGTCTATCATCTGCCTGATGACTATAACAATGCTTTGTTCCTCGGAGGCTATGTGTACACCTTCAATATCACCGTAGATGCCAAGGGTCTGGAAGTATCGGTAGCGCAAAGCACTGCCTGGACATCCGGCGACGACGGCGAAGGCTCCGTAGCCTTGCCCTGATAAGCATGGTCCTGAAGGACTTCCACTGTGTGGATAAAAGGAAAGTAAAATAAGATTTAAATAACAAGCGCGTTCTTTGACAGACTGGGAAACAAAACGAAATAATGGAGAGAAAAGCCGGACGCCACATTCGGTTTTCGGGAATTTATGTTACCTTTGCATCGGTAACCCCTAATTGAACGGAAATATGAAAGTAGGAGATAAAATACTCATTTCGCCCGACCTGACTTTGCAAAAGGACTGGGTGTCGGGCACAATCATCCAAGTGGAAAATAATCCCTTCGTAGGCATCGTGATTTCTGCGGAGACCGAAGACCGCAACGTGTTCTTCGGCCGTGAAGACCTGTTCAAACCGGCAAAGGAGGAAGTATGTTTGCCATAAGTTTCGACATGACGGTTTCGAGCCTCGAAGAGCATTACGGGACGCCTTATAACCGCGCCTATTATGAAATCAAAGAAAGCCTGAAGAAAAATGGTTTCGAATGGATTCAAGGCAGCACATACCTCACGGTCAACGGCAACCTGAGCAACCTCTACAAGGCTATCAACGACTTGTGCAAGTTCGACTGGTTTAAGAAGTCGGTTCGTGACATCCGTGCCTATAAGGTGGAAGATTGGTCTGATTTCAAACAGATTGTAAAAGAAAGCTAAGAGCTGTTCGCTTCATTCATTTCGTCCCGCCCCTCTCCCTCACCAGGAGAAAGGCGGGACGCTTGTTTTCCAGCCTGTCAGGACATGAATTTAAGAACATGTAAACTTAAAAAGATATGACAAGATATTGGAAAAGAATAATAGGCGGTATGATCGCATTGTCACTGCTCTCCGCTTGTTCACAAGACGAACTGGCAGAAAACAGCACGGCTTTGCCCGAAGGCGAATACCCGTTGCAGATAGGCAGCGTCAGCCTCACGGCGGAGGTAAGCGAACAGCCGTGGACGCGGGTTAGCGAAAACCCGACAGACGGGATGAGCAGCGTATGGAAGGACAGAGATAAGATAGGAGTACGCATTGGTGATAATGAGGAAACAGGCATCTATGTGATGAATGTAGACGCAGAGGGTAGGGTTGTGGGCGTTACCCCCGAAAAGCCGGTTTATTGGAAAGACAAGCAGCTCGCCACCATCACGGCGTGGTATCCCTTGAAGGAAGAATTGGATTTCACTCATCAAGACCAAGGATTGACCTACCTGCTGCAAGCCACAGGTGACGGGAACTATCAATCTACACCCATCAATCTCAACTTTACCCACAAGCTCGCCAAAGTGCGTGTGGAGTTGACAGGTACTAAAAGTAATGAAGTGCAGCAAGTATATGTGCGCAGCTATCCCGCTTCGACCCACAGCCATGGCACACTGGACAGCCAAGACAGAAGCCTTACTCCTCAATATGTCCCCATGCGGGAAGCCACTTATAATGGTGTTAAGTATTGGGAAGCCAACCTGCGCCCCGGCTATTTAGAGGCAAACAATACCTTCGAAGTGGCAAAGGCAGAGGGTGACCCCGTTCGGGTAACACTGGATGACAGAGTGACCATTAATGCCGGGCAGGTACATACGATAACCATCGGCGTAGAGCAAGCGCCAATAGACCTTGGCACCTGCGAAGGCACAACGCTCACTGTTAGCGGAGAGGCTGTCATTACCGGTAAGAACGACAACCTGCAAATCATTCTGCAAGCTGGTGCCGATGTCACGCTGCAAAATGCGGAACTGTCCTACACCGGACTGTCACCCATCCTCTGTCAAGGAGATGCCTCCTTGACACTGGCGGGCAGCAACACGCTAACGGCAACCAGTGTAGCATGGAATTTCGAAACCGGCACAGGCATCTACGTAGAAAGCGGTACACTCACTATCGATGCGGAAAGCGGTGCGTCACTCACCATCAACAGAACCGGAGGAGGAGCAAATCAACAGTACGGTGCCGGCATAGGCGTGACGGAAAACGCCAACCTCATTATCAACGGCGGTACAATCATTGTCGATGAGATAGCATCTCAGGGTTATGATAGTGGTGCCGGTATCGGAGGATTATACGATGAGACCAGTGGCAACATTACAATCGCAGGAGGCACCATCACCATCGGACAACCCAGTTGGTGGAGTGCCGGCATCGGAGGTGGCGGTAGTGGTAATTGTAAAAACATTACCATCACAGGCAGCAGCACGGTGATAACCGTAGCGAAAGGAAGTTCTAACGACCATTACATCGGCTGTAGCAAATTGAGTGGTAACGTGGAAGGTACTATTACCATTGGCGGCGGTGCCACGGTGAACGGCACGCGGTACGACAATACGCATACCGGGCCGCTGTAATTATAATATAAATGAAACCGAGAATAACAAATAATTCCTTACAGCCGCGGCGTGAGTGCGGAGGCAATGCGAGCAACACAAAGCAACCTGCGCACCCATACAAGGGTGCCAACGAACACCCATATATGGGTATTGAGGAACACCCATATATGGGTATTAGGGAACACCCTTACATGGGTATTGGGGAACACCCTTACATGGGTATTAAGGGACACCCATATATGGGTATTCGAACGATATATTATAAACCAATAATAAAGACAAGTTATGATTGAATTTGACATCAAATCGAAAGTGCAGCCGATAGGTACACGCAAGGGGCAGACGGTGTATTTCGCCCAGCCCAAGTCACAACAGTATTTCACGAACAAGATGCTCATCGACCGCATCGTGCGCGAGACTTCGCTCTCGGAGGGCGATGTGAAGAATGCCCTCGTCAGCCTCTCGAACGTGGTGTGCGAAGCGCTGACGCTGGGGATGAGCGTGGACCTCGCCGAGTTGGGCTCGTTCCGCCTTGTGGTCCCCTCGAAGATGATGGATACGCCGGACGATGTGACGGTGGCCAAGGCACTAAAGACCCCGAAGATTCTCTTCACCCCGAAGCAGAAGATGCGCGACGCGGCGAACGCAGTGGAACTCAGCGTAGACAAGAGTTCGGCCAACGCGCCCTGCATCACGGGAGTGTATGACCTGACGACCCGCGAGAAGAACCGTATCAGCCGACAGAACTTCACTGAAGTGAACGGGCGGCATATCCAAGTGCTCGGTGCCGATGGGGTAAGTGCGGGCGAAATTATCCTCACCAGCGTAGGGATGGAAGTCCCGACCACCGTAGAAGCCGATGCCATCAAAATCAACACCCCGGAAAAGGTGCTCTTCAAGATGGTAGACGACCTGGCCGAGGGCGAATACCGCCTCACCTTCAAGACCTACTACGACAGTGAAGGGAAACTCCTCGACGAGCCCCGCACGATCGAGTACGAAGAGAACATCACGCTGTATTGAATACACAAAAATAAAACCGCCTGGGAAATTCGTTTATATCCCAGGCGGTTCTCGTAATTATTCAAACGGTTTCCGTTTACTTCCCAAACTTTTCCCCTAACTTCTGCAACATATCCTTAGTCATCGTATCCAGATCATATTCAGGCTTCCAGCCCCATTCTTCACGTGCACAGGTGTCATCCAAGGAATTGGGCCAGGACTCTGCTATGGCCTGTCTGAGTGGGTCTACTTGGTATTCCATCTGGAAATCAGGGACATATTTCTTAATATTATGGTAGATGATTTCCGGATCGAAGCTCATGGAGGCTATGTTGAAGGAGTTCCGATGGATGAATTTTGAGGAATCAGCTTCCATGATTTCAATAGCCGCACGAAGGGCATCAGGCATGTACATCATGTCCATAAAGGTTCCAGAGGCTATGGGGCAGATGAACTTCTCTCCTTTAGCTGCTGAGTAGTAAATATCTACTGCATAGTCAGTTGTACCTCCTCCTGGAGGGGTTACATAGGAGATAAGTCCTGGGAAACGGACGGAACGGGTGTCCACCCCAAAACGGATGAAATAATAATCACTTAACAATTCTCCAGATACTTTAGTAACTCCATACATGGTACGGGGGTTACGGATGGTGTCCTGAGGGGTCTTGTCCTTCGGAGTGTTGTTTCCAAACACACCAATGGAGCTGGGGGTGAAGACTGCACATCCCATCTCCCTGGCTACTTCCAGGACATTGAACAGCCCACCCATACCTATCTTCCAGGCTAACTGGGGTTTCTTCTCTGCTACAGCTGAGAGGAGGGCTGCTAAATTGTAGATGGTATCAATCTTGTACCTTGAGACGGCTTCCGCAATCTGCTGCTCATTAGTGATATCAACTAAGGCCGATGGCCCAGATTCTAAGAGTTCCCCTTTAGGCTCTGCACCAGGGATATAGCCTGCTACCACATGGTCTCCCCCATAGATGCTTCTCAGTTTCATTGTCAGTTCTGAGCCGATTTGGCCGGTAGAACCGATTATTAAGATATTCTTCATTGTACTATTATTTGTTAAAGTTTACACATATCTGCTTTCGCTTCCACAAAGATACAAGAATAATGCAGAGCAGAGGTCAGATTTTCTCCTTTTTTTCATACGAATCTCAAAAAAAAATCTGAACTTTGTGCTTGAGATCAGGGACTGGGTCAGAGGGGTTCCCCCTACCCTTCTCTGTCTTTTGTAAATTTATACAATTAAACTGATAAAATATGTACGGTAAATTCAAAGATTTCTTGGCAGCTGAATTAGCTAACATCGAAGCTGCTGGTTTGTACAAGCATGAAAGGGTGATCACAACCCCTCAAAGAGCTGATATTAAGGTAGGTAAAGGAGATGATGTCCTCAACTTCTGTGCTAACAATTATTTAGGATTAGCTGATAACCAGAGGCTTATCTCAGCAGCTAAGGCAGCTATGGATAGTCATGGATATGGTATGTCCTCCGTCCGTTTCATTTGTGGTACACAGGATCTGCATAAGCAGTTGGAAGCTGCTATATCTGAATACTTTAAGACTGAGGATACTATCCTCTATGCAGCTTGCTTTGATGCAAATGGGGGACTGTTTGAACCTCTCTTTACAGAGGAGGATGCTATCATTTCAGATTCCTTAAACCATGCTTCTATTATAGATGGTGTCCGGCTTTGCAAGGCTAAACGTTACCGTTATGCTAATGCAGATATGGCTGATTTAGAGAGGTGTTTGATAGAGGCCCAAGCCCAGCGTCACCGGATTATTGCTACGGATGGGGTGTTCTCCATGGATGGGAATGTGGCTCCAATGGATAAAATTTGTGAATTAGCTGAAAAATATGATGCATTAGTGATGGTGGATGAATCACACTCAGCAGGTGTGGTTGGCCCTACGGGTCATGGTGTGGCTGAACAGTACAACTGTTATGGACGGATTGATGTTTTCACTGGAACCTTAGGCAAGGCTTTTGGTGGGGCTATGGGAGGCTTTACCACTGGTAGAAAGGAGATTATAGATATGCTCCGTCAGAGGTCAAGACCTTATCTCTTCTCTAATTCAGTAGCCCCGGCTATCGTGGGGGCAAGCCTGGAGATGTTCAAGATCCTGAAGGAGAGCAATGCACTGCATGATAAGCTGATGGACAACGTCAACTACTTCCGTGACAAGATGTTAGCTGCTGGTTTTGATATCAAGCCTACACAATCAGCCATCTGTGCTGTGATGCTCTATGATGCAAAGCTCTCACAAGATTTTGCAGCTAAGATGCAGGATGAAGGTATCTATGTCACAGGCTTTTACTATCCTGTCGTACCCAAGGGACAAGCCCGTATCCGTGTCCAACTCTCTGCAGGACATGAGAAGACACACCTCGATAAGGCCATTGCGGCATTTATTAAGGTGGGGAAGGAATTAGGGGTGTTAAAATAAACAAATAAAAAGCTAAAAAGACACGGAGACGTAAAATGCGCTCCGTGTCTCTGTTTTTAAAAGAAGAATATCCGCAATTTATGCAATATAGCAATTACCATAGCCACTGTATTTTTTGTGATGGACGTAGTTTCCCTGAAAACTTCATACGGTTTGCTATCCAGCACCACTTCCGAGCCTATGGTTTCTCATCCCATTCCCCGCTTCCTTTTGAAACCAACTGGAATATGTCGAAAGACAACATGGGCGAATACTTGGAAGAAATCCGGAGAATCAAAGAGAAATATGCCCACCAATTAGAAATTTACGCGGGATTAGAAATCGATTACCTCGATGAAAGTTACAATGCTTCATCGGCTTATTTCCAGCAACTTCCATTGGACTATCGCATCTCTTCGATTCATTTTCTTCCGCTCCTTTATCCATTGGCCGAAACCAATATGATGTGTATTGACGGTTCCTTCCGCGATTTCTCCGAGAAGGTCGACCTACATTACGGGCACGATATCCGCCGATTGGTGGCACATTATTTTCAATCTTCGTGCAAGATGGTGGAACTGGGTGGATTTGATATCGTCGGGCACATGGACAAAATCTATATGAATGCCCAGCATTATCCAGGGTTTGACTTGCATGCCCCTTGGTATAAAAATGCCTTCCTTGAATATTTAGACTTGATTCAGGAAAAGAATCTCATGGTTGAAATCAATACCAAAAACTTCTGCAAGAAAAAAGAACTTTATCCCCACACCGATTTCCTTTCCTATTTAGTAGAGCGGAATATCCCTATTTTGGTTAATTCGGATTGCCATTATCCTGACCTCGTCAATGATGGGCGCACAGAAGCTTTCAAGCTATTGCGCGAGAAAGGGTTTCGTTCGACGTATGAATTGGTTAAAGGCAAATGGGAGGAAATCCCGCTTTAATTGATTTCCTCCCTGCCGCTTATCTTACATGTGTTCTACGTTATATTTCTTAGCCAAACCACCTTCCGACGTCTCTTTGTAGAGGCTGGGCAAATCATTGCCCGTTTGTTGCATCACCTCGACTACTTGGTCGAAGCTGACGCGATGCCGCCCGTCGGAGAAGTTCGAGAAGGTATTCGCATCCAAGGCACGCGCCGCAGCAAAGGCGTTCCGCTCAATGCAAGGGATTTGCACGAGGCCGCACACGGGGTCGCACGTCAGCCCCAAGTGATGTTCCAATCCCATCTCGGCCGCATATTCGATTTGGGCAGGTGTCCCGCCAAACAACTGGCTGGCAGCCGCAGCCGCCATCGAACAAGCTACGCCCACTTCGGCTTGGCATCCCGCTTCCGCGCCTGAAATGGAGGCATTCGTCCGAACCACGTTCCCATACAAACCAGCCGTCGCCAACGCACGCAAGATACGCGAATCACGAAACTCGCGCGATTCCTTCAAATGGTAAAGCACCGCCGGAAGAACACCGCACGAACCACACGTAGGCGCCGTTACAATCTCGCCGCCACACGCATTCTCTTCCGATACCGCCAACGCATACGCATACACCATCCCGCGGCTCTTGATGCTTCCGCCATACCCGCGCGCCCGGATCATATAATCCGACGCCTTGCGCCGGATGCCCAGCCCGCCAGGCAGGATTCCTTCCGATTCCAGGCCACGGCGCACCGCCTCTTGCATCACGCGCCACACCTCCGCCAAGTAATCCCAAATCTCCTTGCCTTCGCACTGTTCCACATATTCCCAATAGGAATAGCCCGTATCTTCGCACCATTTCAGGATTTCGCGAATGTGCTTCATCTGGTAGACTTCGTTCGTGGTCTGCTCGTTGTACGTCTCGTTGGCCAACGTTCCGCCGCCAATGCTGTAAATCGTCCACGAATCCAGCTTATGTCCCTCCGCGTCAAAGGCTTCGAAAAGCATTCCGTTGGGATGAAATGGGAGGAAAACCTTCGGTTCCCAAAGGATGCGAGTCGGAGCTACCGGATTCAGCACATCCAAGATAGCCACGTCCGTCATGTGCCCTTTGCCCGTAGCCGCAAGGCTTCCATAAAGCGTCACTTCGAAAGAGGCAGCACCCGGATGCTTCTCCAGAAACATCTTCGCCGCGCGCATCGGCCCCATCGTATGGCTGCTCGACGGGCCGTGTCCTATCCTATAAAGTTGTTTTATCGATTCCATTTCCTTTATTTATGCTATTAATATATACTCTTGTTCCAATTTTCATTCCAGAAAACGTTTCTCGAGGCTTACCCGCTTGCGGGAAACCTCTTCGACGACCGTCAGAATGACTGCCCGCTTGCGGGTAAGCTAAAAGAGGATTCCTCGCTGGCCGAGAAAAGCCTCCGTCTCGTCCCAAAGCGGCTTCATCTGCGGATGCGCCAAATATTTCGGTGCTAATTTTCGTTGATGGCAAGAAGCAAACATCTGTCCCGTCGTCCCGTCGGGCAACTCGTCTACGAGCAGATGCACCGCCGTGGCGGCACCCTGTTTCGGCGTCCGAATAAAGGGACGGAAGAAGATGTCGGTCAGCGGGTCGAACCACATGTCCATCCGGATAATACCCGTCGAGACGATACCTGGATCGGACGCATTGACCGTAATGCCCCGCTCGCGCACCCGTTCCGCCAACTCGCGGACGAAAAGCCACAACGCCAGCTTCGTATTGCTATAAATCGGGATGCGCCAGAAGGCTCCCTTCTTTCCACGCGTAAAGAATTCAGGCGTGAGGCGGCCGATGGCATACGTGCACGAAACCATGCAGACCACGCGCGAACCGGCGTGCATCAAAGGTAACAGGCGACGCGTGAGAAGATACGGGGCGACATAATTGACCGCGACCGTACGCTCCAGCCCGTCTGGCGTCTGTTCAAAATGCGTACACATTGTGCCGGCATTGTTCATCAAAAGGGCGATGGGCACGTTCTCTTGCAAAAGTGTTTGGACGACGGCTTCGACCGATGCCATACGGGAAAGGTCTACTTGGCGAACCGAAATCTGCGTACAGCCCGTCTCGCGCACGGCCTGCTCCTTCCGTTTCTCGCCCGCCGCTTGGTCGAGGCAAAGCATCACCACTTCGTATCCCGCTTGGGCGACAGCTTTCGTGATTTCAAATCCCATACCGCCATCGGCTCCCGTTATCACGGCACGTCCTTTCATGATTGAGCCTCCTTTTCCAATTGCTCTATTTCCCGCTCCAGCGAACGAGGCAAAGGACGCCCCAAGCGTTTATGACAAGCCATATCGACGGTATACATCCGGGCGATGCAATAATTGCTATGCCCGCAATCGCAATGGCACGTCTCCGATTCGCGCATCCGGTTGACGAAATCAGGCGTATTCAACAGCGCACGTCCCATCTGCACGAAAGGAAAACCAAGATTCAGCACCTCTTCGATCTTCTCTTTCGAGACCAAGCCTCCCACGTAAACCAAAGGAATATCTTTCACTTCATCGCGGAACTTCAACGCATCTTCCAAGAAATAGGCTTCTTTGAAAGGCACGGTCGGAATCATGTATTTGCCCGCCATGCGCACGCCCCATTTGAGCCACCAACAATCCATATAGTGTGTCATCGTCTTGATAGGCATCGCTCCACGCATGACGTACATCGGTGCTTTGCTCACAAAACCGCCGCTCAAGACCAACGCATGGGCACCGTCTGCCTTCAACCGCTTGGCCACTTCGAGGCATTCGTCTATTTCCATACCACCTTTGAAGCCATCGCGCATGTTCATCTTCACGAGGACGGCCATATCGTTTCCTGCCGCCTTCATGACTTCGTCCATGCACATGTCCATGAAGCGCATCCGATTCTCCAACGAGCCGCCAAACTCATCCTTACGATGATTCGTGTAGGGCGAAAGGAATTGGCTGATCAGATAGCCATGCCCCGCATGAATCTCGACGGCATCGAACCCAGCCTCGCGCGCCAAACGGACAGACCGCCCGTATGCCTTGGCCATTTCAGGCAATTCATCGCGACGTAAACCTCGGACAAAGGTAGGCGAATAGAGGTTGAAGCCCGACGAAGCACCCACAGGTGTCTCTCCGCAAATCGCTTTGTGCGACATATTTCCGCAATGCCCCAACTGGATGCTCGCGGCCGCGCCTTCCTTATGGATGGCATTCGTAATGGTCAGCAAGCCAGGTACAATCTCTGGACGCATCCAAAGCTGGCGGTCAAACGAGAGTCCGCTCTGCGTTACAGCAGCATACGCGATTGTCGTCATGCCCACCCCACCGGCGGCTACGGATTGATGATAATCTAAAAGTTGTTGTGAAGGTATATTTCCCGGGCACATACTCTCGAATGCCGCCGAACGAATCGTACGATTACGTATCGTAAGCGGACCGATCGTCCCGGGTGTAAATAGACACGATTTCATATCAGTATATATATGGTATTAAACATTTTCGTTTTCCTACGGCTTCCCACCCGAACTCCTCGCGGTATTTCCGGCGGATGGCATACGCACGCGGGGCTAAGTTGGCAAATGTCCACCAGACGAACACCCAAGCCGCGGGCGAGGCGGTCAGGAGAGCAAAGCCTGTCCATTCGACCAGTTCGCCGAAATAATTCCCCGACGTCACCCAGCGGTACATGCCTTTCTGCGGAAGGTAATGCCGCGTATCGCCTGGTTTGCGCAAATGGCGGATGACATAATCAGAATGCCAATTGATGCCCATCCCACCGAAGAAGAGCAACAACCCCAACCAAAACGCAGGCCGGCTCACAAACGCCTCATTATAAAACCCATCTGGCGCAAGATAGAACAACCATTCGCCCTGGATATAGCCATTCAGCAAATTAAATACGACCCCCATCAGGAGGATCGCGATCGGCATCCGGCTCTTCCCTTTCATCAAAAACGGAAAGACGAACGAACGCTGGAAGTAGTGCAACTCGAAGAGCAGGAAAAAGAGAAAAGGCAACCCCTTCGCCCCCACCCCGCTTTGCATCCACAAGGCAAGCATCACAAAGAAAACGGGCGCTTCCATGCACACCCATCCTATCTTGTTCGGCACCGATACGCCCCATTGCTTCGTGCGAAACATGCCATATCCCGCCTTGATGAAAAAAAGCGCCACGAACACGATAAGCCCCAAGGCTGAAAAACCGATCAATATCCAATTAAAAAATTCCAAACTCATGCTTTCTTCTTTAATAAGATTTCACACGAACAAAAGTAGGCAAAATATTCGCCGGCTGATATGCCTACGAGCTTCTATTAATATTATTTTAGATTTCGAAGAGATTTATGCCTATAATCGTCCGGATTCATCGTTATGTTTGTCTGGGTTCATGCCTATGTTTCGCTTCGTTTATGCCTATGTTTTTCGGCATTTAAGCCTATGCTTTTAAAAAAGGAGATGCAAATTCTACGCCAACGGATTGTTTTATTTACAAAATGCTATTACCTTTGCGAAGAGAAAACAGAACAAACTTAAAATAGATAATAAAATGCACAATTGGTTTGAATGTAAGGTATCGTATGAGAAGATGATGGAAAATGGTATGCAGAAGAAAGTAACGGAGCCATACCTCGTAGACGCCCTTTCCTTTACGGAGGCAGAAACGCGCATCATCGAAGAAATCCGCCCCTTTATCACCGGCGAATTTACCATTACAGATATCAAACGTGCCCGTATTTCGGAGCTTTTCTTCAACGAAAACGGGGATCGTTATTATAAGATAAAGGTATATTTCATCACGCTCGACGAGAAGAGCGGCGCCGAGAAGAAGACGGCCGCCCAGATGCTCGCCCAGGCTTCGACGCTGAAAGAGGCCATCGCTGTGCTCGAAGAGGGCATGAAGGGAACACTTTCGGACTATACGATCGCTTCCGTTACGGAGACGATGCTGATGGACGTCTTCCCGTTTGATGCCGACCGCGTCCCTTCCGAACCGAAATCGGACGAAGAGCTCATGGCCGAACAGAAGGCGAACGCGTAAACCTATAAACAAAGAAGAAGAAAGATGGACATAGCGCAACATATCAAGGAATTGAAGGCGTCGCTCCCCGAAGGGGTGACGCTCGTTGCCGTCTCGAAGTTTCATCCCGTAGAGGCACTTCAAGAAGCATACGGCGCGGGGCAACGCATCTTTGGCGAAAGCCGGGCGCAAGAGCTGGTAGCCAAGGCGAAGGTGATGCCCTCCGATGTAGAATGGCATTTCATCGGTCCGCTTCAAAGCAATAAAGTGAAGGACATTGCCCCGTTCATCCACCTCATCCATAGCATTGATTCGCTCAAACTCCTGCAAGAGGTAGAGAAACAAGCGGCAAAGCACGAACGCATCCTCCGCGTCTTGTTGGAAATCCATGTGGCGAAAGAAGACACGAAGCACGGCTTCACGCCAGACGAGTGCCGCGCGTTGGTGCAACAATTGCCCGACTTGCCGCATGTCCGTATCTGTGGCATCATGGGCATGGCGACATTGACCGACGACGAGACGCAAATCGCGCGCGAATTCCACACCCTCCATGCGCTCTTCGAGGAGCTGAAATCGACCGCCTTCCAAGGTTCGAACGACTTCTCCATCCTCTCGATGGGCATGAGCCATGATTACCCACTCGCCATCCGCGAAGGAAGCAACATGGTACGGGTAGGAACCTACATCTTTGGTGAACGAGAATATTAAACGATTAAAAACACACAAATATGGCAAATCTAAAGACCCAATACGCGGGATTGACACTCCAATCCCCGATTATCGTCAGCAGTTCGGGACTTACGATGCACCCCGAGCGCAACAAAGAGTTCGAAAAGGCCGGAGCGGGTGCCATCGTCCTCAAATCCCTGTTCGAAGAGCAAATCGAAATGCAGGGCGATACGATGCTCCAAGAGTCGGGTTATCCGGAAGCCGCCGATTACATCCGTGGCTACGTGAAGGCGAACCAGGTAGAGAACTATCTCAACCTCATCCGCGAGACGAAAGCGCTCTGCACGGTACCCATCATCGCCAGCATCAATTGCTACCGGGCGGATACTTGGATTGAATTTGCAAAACACCTCGAAGAGGCCGGCGCCGATGCCTTGGAATTGAACGTATTCGAACTGGATACCGACATCCATAGCAAAGGGGGCGAAATGCAAAAGCTATATGTCAACATCCTGAAGCAAGTCAAGAAGGAAATCTCTATCCCGGTGACGGTCAAGCTCGGGAAATATACCTCGAATCTGCCCGCCCTCGTGAACCAGCTCCATGCCAACGGAGCGAACGGCGTGGTGCTCTTCAACCGCTTCTATCGGCCAGACATCGACATCAATTCGCTCCAGATCGTATCAGGCAATGTGTTTAGCAACCATGGGGATTTGAGCGATACGCTCCGCTGGACGGCCATCGTCTCCGGGAAGCTCCCGAACGTCTCCATCTCGGCCTCGACGGGCGTGCACGATTGGGAAGACGTCATCAAGTGCCTCTTGGCCGGCGCTTCCGCCGTACAAATGTGTAGCGCGCTCTATACGCATGGGGCGGAATTGATCACCCAAATCCTCACATGCGTAGACGAATGGATGAACCAGGAGAACTTCAAGGCGATCCCCGACTTTATCGGACGGCTGAACTATGCCAACATCCCGAACCCCACGCTCTACGAACGTTCGCAGTTCATGAAATACTTCTCCAACCGGGATTGAGAAACCATCTCCCGCCAGGAGCTTTGATACCCAACCGTAAGTCATCGCAACGACCTACGGTTGGGTATTGTCATACCTTGCCGTAGGGTATCATCCACAGTCACTATGACCCTTCATCAACAGTCACTGTGACCCTTGGCCAACACTCACAGTGACCCTTGGCCAACACTCACAGTGACCCTTGGCCAACACTCACAGTGACCCTTTGGCAACAGTCACTGTGGGTCGTTTTCGCCCCCTTCCGATGCCCCGTTCGTCTATCTTTTTAGCTTTTTTGTCGATAATCTTTTTCAAGTATGGAAAAGGTTGCGTATTATTGTGGCCGGAAAATAAAAAATACACACACATGAAGATAAAACATATTCTTTCATCTATCCTCTTTGTTTGGTTAGCTATGTCATGCGCGGAAGAGACACCTTACATTGATATTGATAGTTCGGAACGGGCGACGGTATCCCTGGGTGCCCGTGAATCATCGCTGGAAACATTCTCTTTCTCGACCAACCAAACCTGGACGGCAAGCGACGATGCGGATTGGCTCTCCCTCTCTCCCACCTCGGGCGGCGAGGGGAATAATACCATCACCTTAAAAGCCGAACAAGAGAACCGGACGGGCGAAATCCGCACCGCGACCATTACCCTGACTACCGCCACGCTCGAACAAGAAATAAAAATTGAGCAAGAGGCCGACCGATATGTCCGCCTGGAAGAGGACACCATCCGCATCGGTATGGAGGGAGGCGATATCGAAGTGCGCTTCACCACCAATATGGGAGAAGATGAATATGCAGTCTACCGGACCGACCGCTGGCTTACACAAGAGGGACGTTCGACCCGCGCCCATACGGGCTATGTGCCGCTGACCGTACTACCCAACATAGACGCACAGCGCCGGGCCGCTTACGTCGTCTTTACCGCTTCGGGCGAACAGACGGCAGACAATCCCTTCGCTACCGCCGTCATCGTGCAAGACGGGTTGATGTCGGAGTACGAATCAACCGACTATTCAGCCGATAAAACCGTGCGCGTATTGCAAGAAGCCACGCACGGCGAGGGTATCCCGATCGTCCTCATGGGCGACGGTTTCATGGATACGGAGATTGCCGACGGGACGTACGACGCCGTGATGGACCAAGCCTATGCGAACCTCTTCTCGGAAGAACCCATCCGCTCGCTCCGCGACTACTTCGATGTCTATGCCGTGACGGCTGTCTCGCGCAATAGCGGCGTAGGGACGTGGTACGATACGGTGTTCAGCACTTGGCTGGAAGGAGGCGGAAGTTCCCTGATCGAAGGAGATGAGGAGGCGGTACAGGAATATGTTGAATGCGTAGAAGGCATTGATATGGAGAATACCTTGGCCGTAGTCATCCCGAATACGACAGACTATGCGGGCACTACCTATTTCGGATATGGCACCACAGAGCATGTGACCGAATTCGCCATTGCCTATTGCCCCATCATCGATGGTATCAATGCCGAACGTTTCCGCACTGTCCTTTGCCATGAAGCGATCGGGCATGGATTCGGGAAGTTGGGAGATGAATATGCCTACGAAGAGAACGGAACGATTCCATCCGACGAGATCGAAAATGCGCAAGCCATGCAGTCCCTCGGCTGGATGCAGAACGTGGACTTCACAGACGATGAGAACACCGTGCTTTGGTCTGCCTTCCTCTTCGACACACGATATGCGAAAGAAGAGCTGGGCGTCTACGAAGGAGCTTATACTTATATCCGAGGAGCCTATCGCCCTACTGAAGAAAGTATCATGAATGGAAATACAGGTGGCTTCAACGCCCCGTCGCGCCAAGCCCTTTATAATAAGGTAATGAAATTAGGAGAAGGACGGGAAGCGACGTATGAAGAGTTCGTCACCTTCGATAGCCCGGAGACACAGACGAAGACACGCGCGGCTTCGATAGCGGCAGACTTCCGTCCGTTCCACGCGCCGCAGTTCGTGAATCGTCCTTTACGGAAATAACAAAAGGGAATCGTCAGGCAGGTTTCCGTCCGACGATAAGCACTTTCTCCCCGTCGCGGAGGGTGGTGGCAAAGAGATACAAGTCGCCGCCCTCCGCTATTTTTGTCCGCTTGCGCAGCTCCTCTACCGAGAGCGGGAAGTTGCGAACGGCGATATTGGCACGAGGTATTTCGCGATGTAACGTCCTCCCTATCTTGGAAGAGAAAGGAACAACCTGCTCGACTCGGAAAGAACGCCCCGGGAAATCCTTCACCAATTCCTTCGAAGTATACAGATGGCTGCTGACATGCAACTTCTCTACCTCCAGCCGCACAGCAATCGTCTTGAAAGCGCCAGCTTTGAGCAACGCGGCATTCGGTTCGTAAAGATAATTGCCTACCGCCGAGGCCAACCGAAGCGGAGCGTCCCGTTCTTCGGCTTGCGTAAAGGAGAAATCCTCTTCTCCATGCGCCGTAAAATGCACGCAATGGATTAGTGGTTCTTCTTCACTTCCTCGTTGCACTTCGAATAAGAGCTCCTTGCATTCATTCCGAACGGCTATTACATGAATCGCCACCGTCCCCGGAAGTAAAGCCCGTGTCTGGCTAATGTCTGCCATAGGTGAAAGTTTCGCGATCACACGCGGCGCATTCCCCCACAACACAGGGAGCAGGGCAGGCAAATCCGGCTCACAGTCACTGAGCGCATACACCCGCCGATTTCCCGAACCGCGACGCGCCGGGTCAATATAAAACACATCCACCTCGGGAAGCTGGCCGAGGCATTGCGTCGCATCCGCATTCACCACCGTAATATTCGTCGCACCCAACGCCTGGAAATTATGCCGGGCCACCTCGCAGTAAACCGGAAAACGCTCCACGTAAACCACCTCCCGTACTTTGCGCGAGAAGAAATAGCTATCAATGCCCAGACCGCCCGTCAAGTCGCACAACCGATCGCCAATCCCCACCAAGCGTTGCTTATAAAGGGCTGTCTGCTCCGACGAACACTGCTCGGCAGCAATCTTGGCAGGGAAAACCAGCTCCTCATTCGCATACCACGACGGCAGCTTCTCGCGTATTTGCCGCCGCGCCTCAATCTGTTCCACCAGAAACGGCACGTCCAGTCCCGGTTCGCGTTTCGCGCCAAGGAGTAGACGTGCCGTATCGTCCGCCAAGTGTTCGCGGACATAAGCTTTTTCGTTTTCGCCCCAAATCATCATCAATGGAAATTATTTCATGCTATTTATTCGCTGGAAAGTACTTCTTTTGCCCAAGAAGCACCGCCCACGGTCGTGGAAAGGCTTCTTCTGCTCTAGAAGCACCGCCCACGGTCGTGGAAAGTACTTCTTCTGCTCTAGAAGCACCGCCCACGGTCGTGGAAAGTACTTCTTTTGCTCAAGAAGCACCGTCCACGGTCGGGAAAGTGCTTCTTCTGCTCAAGAAGCACCGCCCACGGTCGGGAAAGCGCTTCTTGCTATTTATTGAAAGAAATAACGGATGACGTCGTTGCCATTCGCGTAGAGCAACAAGGCCAAAAGGAGGGCCATGCCGACCATTTGCGCCCTTTCAAGGAATTTGTCGCTCGGTTTGCGACGCGTCACGACTTCGTAGAGCAGGAACATGATATGCCCGCCGTCCAACGCCGGAATCGGGATGATGTTCATGAAGGCGAGGATGACAGACAGCCAAGCCGTGCGCTCCCAGAAGAGTTCCCAATCCCATACCGAAGGGAAGAGGCTACCAATCGCGCCAAAACCACCCAAGCTGCTCGCGCCCTCTTTCGTGAATACGTATTTCATATCGTTCACGTATCCTTTCAGCGTATTCACACCCTTCTCAATGCCTGCCGGGAAGGACTCGAAGAAACCATACGTGCGCGTCACCGTCTGATACATATCGTAGGGATTGACCAACACGATGCCAATCTTCCCCAGCGAATCGACCTGCATCGCCAACGTATCATGCACACCGGCACGCGAAATTCCCAAACGGATTTCCTGTCCCCGATATTTACTGAAAGCAATCTGCGCGTCAATGGCCGTAGGTGTCGCCTCGTTGTTCACCGAAAGGATACTGTCGCCCGGCTGTAAACCAGCTCGTGCCGCCGGCGCATCAGCTATAGGCAGCTCCTTTACAATCATCGGGAAACGCATGCTGGCAAATCCCTGTTTGTCGCGCAAGAGGCGTTGCATCATATCCTCCGGAATGGGAATCACGACCTGTTCATCTCCGCGGAGCACCGTCACCGTCTTCGCCTCCACTACGCTACGCAAACAGTCTTCACCAAAGCGTTCGAGCGTTACTGTATCCGCCTTCAAAAGGATATCGCCATCTTCGAACCCGATCTTGTGGAACGTCTCGCTATAATCCATACCCATCTTCATGTTCTTGAGCGGCAGATACGTGTCGCCCCAATGGAAGAGGATCATCGAATAGATGAACAGGGCAAGGAGGAAATTGAACAATACGCCGCCCACCATAATCAAGAGCCGCTGCCCCGCCGGTTTCGAACGGAACTCATACGGCTTCGGAGGTTGCGCCATCGCCTCGCGGTCCATGCTCTCGTCGATCATGCCCGAAATCTTGCAATAACCACCCAGCGGAAGCCAGCCGACGCCATATTCCGTCTCGCTATTCTTCGGCTTGTAGCGGAAAAGGGCAAACCAAGGGTCAAAGAAAAGGTAAAACTTCTCTACCCGTACTTTGAAGATACGGGCAAAAATAAAATGGCCAAACTCGTGTATAATCACCAATATGGAAAGGCTCAACAGGAGTTGGACCGCTTTAATCAAAAATGTTTCCATTTAAATTCTGTTCTGTTCTATGTTTTGTTTTAAAATAATTCAGCTGCAATGCGCCGCGCCTCGGCATCAGTCTGCACGTAATCTTCATAAGAAGGTTTCGCAAGAAAGGGCGCCTTGGCCATGGTCTGTTCGATGACATCGCTCATCTGCAAAAAGCCGATGCGGTCTTCCAAAAAAGCCGCCACCACGACTTCATTCGCGGCATTCAGGATGCAAGGCATGTTTCCGCCCTGCCGCACCGCCTCGAACGCAAATGCCAAATTACGGAAGCGCTCCATGTCCGGTTCTTCGAACGTCAACGTGGCATATTGGTTGAAATCCAAACGCGGCGCCTGGCTCTTCATCCGTTGCGGATAAGAAAAAGCGTAGGCAATCGGGAGTTTCATATCCGGAATACCCAGCTGGGCAATGACCGCACCATCCTCGAATTGTACCATCGAATGGATAACAGATTGAGGATGCACCACAATCTGTATCTGTTCCGGCGCAACGCCAAAAAGCCACTTCGCCTCAATCATTTCAAACCCTTTGTTCATCATCGAGGCGGAATCAATCGTAATCTTCGCACCCATGTGCCAATTGGGGTGCTTCAAAGCCTGTTCCTTCGTCACCACAACCAATTCTTCCCGCGATTTATGAAGGAAAGGCCCACCTGAAGCGGTAAGCAATAGCTTCTCAATTGGATTCCCGTTCGCTCCGTTCAAGCATTGGAAAATAGCCGAATGTTCCGAATCAACCGGCAGAATCGGCACCTGATGTTCCAACGCCAATGCCGTAATCAATTCACCTGCCACCACGAGCGTTTCCTTATTGGCCAATGCGATAGCTTTTCCAGCTTTGATGGCCGCTATCGTCGGACGCAATCCGGCATAACCCACCATCGCCGTCAGTACCATGTCGATGGGGCCAGCTTGTACTACTTGTGCGATAGCTTCGGCGCCCGCCCAGACTTTTATCGGCAAATCTTCCAACGCTTCTTTCAGCTCCGGATACTTTTGCTCGTTGGCAATGACGACGACTTCCGGCATGAACCTCCGCGCCTGGTTTATTAATAAATCCACCTGGTTATTGGCCGTGAGCGCATAGACTTCGAAAAGGTCGGAATGTTCCGCCACCACTTCCAACGCCTGCGTCCCGATCGACCCCGTGGAACCTAATATGGCTAATTGTCGTTTCATCTTTCGTTCACTAAAAAACAATAAAATCTTCCGGATTCACCGGTTTTCCATTATACCACAACTCAAAATGAAGGTGCGGGCCGGTCGAGAGTTTGCCGGTATTGCCCGCCAGCGCGATGGCCTCGCCCGCCACAACTTGGTCGCCGGGTTTCTTCAGCAATAGTTCGTTGTGCTTATAAACCGATACAAATCCGTTCTTATGCTGTATTTGAATCACATTTCCCTGGTTGGAATCGAAGCCAGCGTAAATCACGGTCCCGTCCAGCGTCGCTACGACACTTTCTTTCGGAGCCGCGGCCACGTCTACCCCAAAATGTTGGATATTGGCTTGAAAGCGGGAAGAAACCATCCCGTTCACCGGCTTATAGAAGAAAAGCCCCTCCACGGGAAGCGGGTTCGGGTTGAGGATAGTCAGGTTGTATTTCTCTTCCTCTTCAAAGCTCTTTACGAACATTTTTTCCGCCTCGCTTCGGGGAATTTCGAAATCGGCATCCACACGTGCCAAGGAATCGATCTGCCGGATGGAATCCAACCGGATTTCACCCGATATGATTTCCGTCACATTCCGTAGATAAAGATCCTGAATCTGAATCATCCTTTCTAAGGAATCAGCCCGCATCGCATTTTGCATGATTGCCTTGCGTACCTCTACGTCCAAATAACCGGGAAGATAATTGCGGATAGGCGTCATAATAATAATGAAAGCGGTAAAAGCCACCAGCGAGAAGGCAAAAATGGCCAACGTCAAGAAGACCGAGAGCTGCGACAAGCGGACCGCCCATACCTCTTCGAGCGTATTCTCGTTGATGAACGAGAGCTTGTACTTAAAACGAATCCGTTTCCAGAACGATAGCTTCGAATTGCTCCTCTTCGGCTTCTTCCACTTCATATCTGCATGCTTATAAATCCAACAAGCCTTCCGGCAAAGACATCTTCAGTTCCTTGCGGACAGCATCGATATCTTCGATAAAGGCTTCGACCGCAGGAATTAAAAGTTCCCTGCCAGCGTGGTCTATTTGGAGCAAGACATTCTCGGTCGAATCGTCCACGTCGGTAATCTCGCCCAATTCCCCTGCGATCTTATCAACCACCCGGAAACCAATCAAACCTTCCCAACTCATATCCTCCCGCAAAGCCTCTTCGTCGAGCTTGGCCAATGGATAATATACCACCCGGTTACTAAACTCGCGGGCAGCAGCTTCCGAATCCACACCTTCCAACTTGAGGAGCATCGTCGTATCCGTCTTATACCGGAAATCTTCTACGAAAAAGGGAACCAAGATACCCTCCATATCGCATACGATATAGCATGCTTCGTCCTCTTCCTCGAACACATCCCGGTCTACTACCAATGTAATCTCGCCTTTAATGCCATGTGGTTTGGCAAAGTGACCTATCCTTATGACCTCTTCCTGCCGAATCATTCTTTTTCCTTACATTATATTATATACGTGTGATGCGGGCACCGATTTGGTTCAAGCGCTTATCAATGTTTTGATATCCCCGGTCAATTTGGTCGATGTTATGGATCGTGCTGGTTCCTTCCGCACTCATCGCGGCTATCAAGAGGGCAATACCCGCACGGATATCCGGCGATACCATGGTAGATGCCCGTAAGTTGAAGCGATGCCCCAGTCCGATGACCGTCGCCCGGTGCGGATCGCAAAGGATAATCTGCGCACCCATGTCGATGAGCTTATCCACAAAGAAAAGGCGGCTCTCGAACATCTTCTGATGAATCAACACACTCCCGACCGCTTGCGTGGCTACGACGAGGAAGACGCTCAGCAAGTCCGGCGTCAAACCTGGCCAAGGCGCATCAGCAATGGTCATGATCGACCCGTCGATAAAGGTTTCTATTTCATACGACTCGTGTGTCGGGATGTAAATATCGTCGCCCCGTTGCTCGACCGTAATACCCAACCGGCGGAACGAATCCGGGATAATACCCAACATCTCGTATGCCGTATTCTTGATTAAAAGCTCCGAAGCCGTCATAGCCGCCATGCCGATAAAGCTTCCCACCTCGATCATATCGGGAAGGATCGTATGCTCCGTCCCATGCAAAGCGGAAACGCCTTCAATAGTCAGGAGGTTCGAACCGACGCCCGTAATGCGTGCCCCCATCCGGTTCAGCATCTTCGAGAGTTGCTGAAGGTAAGGCTCGCACGCGGCATTGTAAATGGTCGTAGTCCCTTCGGCCAAGACGGATGCCATCAAGATATTGGCCGTACCGGTTATCGAGGCTTCGTCCAAAAGCATATAGGCGCCTTTCAGTTTCTTCGCCTGCACTTCATATACTTGCCGTGTCGCGTCATACGAAAAAGAGGCTCCCAGCTTCTGAATCCCCACGAAATGTGTATCCAACCGCCGGCGTCCGATTTTATCTCCGCCCGGTTTCGGGAGCAAAGCCTTCCCGAAGCGCGCCACCAAGGGACCGACGATCATGACCGACCCTCGAAGCGAAGTGCTCCGCCGAAGGAAATCTTCCGTCTGCAAATAATCCAAATTCACATCATCGGCTTGAAACGAATAGGTATTCACGCCCAATCTCTCCACTTTTACCTGCATATCGCGCAAAAGCTGGATCAGATTATTCACATCCAAGATATCGGGAATGTTGTGGATAACCACCTTTTCGGGCGTCAACAAGACGGCACAAATCACCTCCAACGCTTCGTTCTTGGCGCCTTGCGGCGTAATCTCGCCCGATAGCCGGTGTCCTCCTTCTATGACAAACGAACTCATCTGTTTTTCTTCGAGTTATTATTGCGTTTATTCGTATTGTTATTGTTCAGACGCGCCAAGAGTTCGCGGCTCTCGGCCAATTTGTATTCCTCTTCGTGCAAGACGATTTGCCCGTGAGAGAACTCTGCCAAGTCTTTAAATATCTTCCGGTCGTCTACCGATTCCTTATTCCACGTAAGGAAAGACTTCTTCATTTGCGTGGCCAAAAGGCGGATCAGCTGGTCGCGTTCGGCACCTTGCGGATATTCCGTCGCCTTCTGTATCATCCGTTCCAACATCTTTCCGTAATGGCGATAACGGATACGCGAATTGTTGTAAGGCAAACGGGGCGGACGCGAATAAAGGTTCTCCTTCTGCACCACCTCGTAAGGGTAATCGATATCCAGCTTAAAGTCGGACATGATAGCCAAATGGTCCCACAAAATATGCTTGAAATCGTTCACATCCCGCAAATGGGGGAACATATTTCCCATCACATTAATAATCGTATTCGCGCAACGTTTGCGCTCTTCCCTGTCTTCAATGGTCAGGCAATAATCCACCATCCGCTGGATATTCCGGCCATATTCTGGCAATGCCAGTCTCTTTTCTTGCGTGTTATATTTCATTCTTTTTACTTGTTTGGGCGCAAATATACTGAATTTCTAAACAAAAAGCCCCGATATGCCCCTTAAAAGAATCAAAACCCCGCGGGCAATTCCTATTTTCCCCCTTTGGAAACTTGTTTTGATGCCCATCCCTTCTTCGTTTCCTGCTTGGAAATTCTATAAATATCGTCGATATTTGTACACGTATCGACGATATTTGTATATCTTTAGCCTAAAGATAAAGAAATATCGACGATACGCGAAAAATAAATGCCGAGGAAAGGAAGTTTTCCCCAGCATCAATTGAAGTTTTTCGCCTTGTCAACGGAAAATATACGGGCGGCGCTGGTCGAAGAAACGCGAGACTTCGCCAAATATGGCCTGGACTTCCTTCCGGAAAGAAACGACTTCGGGCGTAAAGACGCGGAGGGCGTGCGGGATGACGGCGAGGTCGATGCGGGCATCCGCCATGATGGGTTCGCCATCCAGGTGCATCCAGCCCGGTTTCTGGCGGATGATGGAAAGCGTGGTGGCTTTCATCGTCTTGATTTTACTATTCTTATCGATCTGTTTGGTAAACAATTGGATCGCGAGCTGGGGGATGTCTTTCGGGAGGAAAGGCGAAAGGATCGTGATGTCCATCTTCCCGTCTTGGATATTCGCATGCGGCGCGATGTAGGCATTATTTCCATATTGCGAAGCATTGCCGCACGCCACGAGGAAAGCCTTCTCTTGAATAGTTTCGCCATCGGCCAGCAAGTCGTACACCTCCGGCTGGTAGCTCAGGTATTCCTCGACGGTATTCTTTATATAAGTAAGAGAACCGCGCCGCTTCTCGCCCGCGAACTTCTGGCTTACCGCCGCATCGAAGCCGACTCCGCACGTACAAAAGAACACATGTTCGTTTGCCCGGCAACAATCGATGCTCAATTCATGCCCACGTTTAATGACTTCAAACGCGCGCCTCACGTCCATCGGGATATGAAGTTCGCGTGCTAATCCATTTCCTGAACCTTTCGGAATAATACCCAACACAGCATCGGTATGAACCAACGCCCGCGCGATTTCATTGACCGTACCATCGCCGCCCACGGCAATCACGCACTTCGCGCCTTCTTTTATCGCCTCACGCGCCACGGTATTGGCATGTCCCGGATACTCCGTAAAACGGATGTTCAAATCATATCCTGCCTCTTTACATAATTGCTCAATCATCTTCGGGATCTTCCGCTTGGAACCGACCCCGGAAATCGGATTGATAATAGCTTGCACTTTCATTTCAACACTTACTTTTTCTGATTCCAGCCGACAAAAATAATGCTTTTAGCAAAACTTTTGTGCCTTTTGATTACACAAAGTAAAAAATATTACTACTTTTGCGGCTGGATTAATGGCTAAAGAAGCAGATTAGGGAACTATTAATCTGAAACTTAAAAGTAAATTAAGTAGATAAATCAATTCTCTTCATTAAGAATATGAGACTTTTACAAGAGAAATTAGCAAAGTATGATGCCCCCCAACAATACATGAAGGCGGGGATTTATCCGTATTTTCGCACGATAGAAAGCGACCAAGATACGGAAGTCATTATTAATGGTAGAAAAGTATTGATGTTTGGTTCGAACGCTTATCTGGGGCTTACCAACCATCCGAAAGTGAAAGAAGCAGCCATCAACGCCATCAAGAAGTATGGCACAGGATGCGCCGGCTCTCGTTTCCTGAACGGGACGCTCGATTTGCACATCCAGCTGGAAAAGCGTTTGGCCGATTTCGTAGGTAAAGAAGACGCGATTGTGTATTCAACCGGCTTCCAAGTTAATCTGGGAGTAGTCTCTTGCATTACAGGCCGTGAAGACTACATCCTTTGGGACGAGCAAGACCATGCCTCGATTATCGAAGGCCATCGCCTCTCTTTCTCTACCAAACTGAAATACAAACACAACGATATGGAATCGCTGGAAAAGCAACTCCAGAAGTGCGAACCAGACAAAATCAAGCTGATTGTCATGGACGGCGTATTCAGTATGGAAGGAGACATTGCCAAGTTGCCCGAAATCGTGGCGCTTGCCAAGAAATACAACGCCAGCATCATGGTAGACGAAGCACATGGCCTCGGCGTATTAGGCGACCATGGACGCGGAACGTGCAACCATTTCGGGGTGACCGACGACGTAGACCTCATCATGGGTACCTTTAGCAAATCGTTGGCTTCGATTGGTGGTTTCATCGCATCAGACAAAGATACGATCAACTTCCTCCGCCACAATTCACGTTCCTACATCTTTAGCGCAAGTAACACGCCTGCCGCTACCGCAGCAGCAGGAGCCGCGCTCGACATCATGCTGAACGAACCCGAGCGCATCGAGCACTTATGGAAATTGACCCATTATGCATTGGATGGATTCCGCAATATGGGATGCGAAATCGGACACACAGAAACACCGATCATCCCGCTCTTCATCCGAAATAATGATTTGACGTTCCGTATCGTCACCGAATTGTTCGACGCAGGTATCTTTGTAAATCCGGTCGTAGCGCCGGCGGTAGCTCCTAACGATACATTGATCCGTTTCTCGTTGATGGCTACCCATACAAAAGAACAGCTCGACCGCGCGTTGGATGCCATTCAAACCGTATTCCGGAAACATCAATTGATTCCATAAACAATAAGAAGCAAACAAGCGAGGAGTTAACTCTTCGCTTTTCTTCTTGAAGGCGTAAAAATGCTTGTTTTTGCGCCTTTTTTGTTCTATTTACCTTTCTCTATTTTCGTATCCCATCTTTTTTAACTACTTTTGCGCGCAAAATCAACTAAAATGTGCAATCGTTATGCCCGTAACTGTTTCAAAAACGCGAGATATGTTGGTGGATGTGGCCAGACAACTCTTTGCCCGCAAAGGCTTAGATGAGACCACGATGAACGACATTGCACAAGCTTCGGGAAAAGGAAGGCGAACGCTCTATACCTATTTCAAGAACAAAAATGAAATCTATGCGGCTGTCGTAGAATCTGAATTAGACCGCCTGCACAAGATGCTGGTCGACGTAGGAGAAAAGGATTTGCCGGCAGACGAGAAGCTAATGACACTCATATATACCCGTCTGGACGCGGTCAAGTCGTTAGTCTTTCGAAATGGGACATTGCGTGCTACGTTCTTCCGTGATATTTGGCGCGTGGAAAAAGTACGAAAAGAGTTCGACTTACGGGAAATTGAAATCATAAAAAACATATTGGACGACGGCGTGAAGAACGGAATCTTTGCGATGCCTGATACCGGCATTACCGCTTTAGTCCTCCACCATGCGCTGAAAGGATTGGAAGTTCCTTACATCCGCGGGTTAATGGGCGATACCATCAACCAACGGATCAAGCGAAGAGACAATGTGATGAATTTAATATTTAATGGTATTAGAATAAAAAGATAAAGCAACACAAAAACAAGAGATGTATATAAATGCGACCGGTTATTACATACCCGAAGAGCGGGTAGATAACCAACACTTTTTGGAATTGAACGGTTTGACAAGCGAATGGATTGAGCAACGTACAGGTATCCGTACACGTTCGAAAGCTAAACCGGAAGAAAATATCAATACGATGAGCATGGAAGCGCTCCGGAATGCCTTACCTAAACTGCCTTATGATATCAGAGAGGTAGATTTGATTATTTCGGCATCGTATTCTCCGTATGACACGGTGGCAACGGCCGCACACAAAGCACAGTTTGAATATCAGATGACGAACGCCAAAGCGTTATACCTTTCGTCGGCCTGCTCCTCTTTCTTGAATGCATTAGAAGTGGTCGAAGGTTATTTTGCCATGGGTAAGGCTTCAAAAGCCCTCATCCTCGCGGCAGATAAAAACTCGGCATACGCCAACGAGACAAATCCGAAAGACGGGCACCTGTGGGGCGACGCCGCCGCCGCTTTCTTCCTTTCGAAAGAGAAAATAGCTGAAGGCGAACCCGAAATCATCGATATTTATACGCACGGGCTGGGGCATCTTCCTAAAGCGCCCGAAGCGGTGCATTTACGTCCGCGCGACGGGGGCATCCAAATGCCGGAAGGGCGCGACGTATTCATGCAAGCCTGCACATACATGCCCAAGAACGTGCTTTATTTGTTGGAAAAGAACCATCTTTCGTTGGAAAACCTAAGTTATTTCATCGGTCATCAGGCCAATATGCGCATCATGATGAACATCGCGAAACAACTTTCTTTGCCGGAAGACAAGTTCTTGCACAACATCGAGGAATTGGGAAATACCGGCTCTGTTAGTTCAGCTTTGGTTTTCGCACAAAATACCGAACGCTTCAAAGCGGGGGATTTGATTGCGATTACCGTCTTCGGCGGGGGATATTCTACCGGAGCTTGTTTGATAAAGTATTAATCGTAAATAGATAAAAAAGATGAAATTATTGGAAGGTAAAGTCGCCCTCGTCACAGGAGCGGCACGAGGCATCGGAAAAGCGGTTGCCTTGAAATTGGCTTCAGAAGGAGCTAACATTGCGTTCACCGATTTGGCTATCGATGAAAATGGCCTGGCTACCCAACAGGAATTGGAAGCCCTCGGCGTAAAAGCCAAAGGATATGCCTCGAATGCGGCTAACTTTGAAGAAACACACCAAGTCGTAACTGAAATCGTGAAAGATTTCGGACGCATCGACGTGTTGATCAACAATGCCGGTATCACGAAAGACGGACTCATGATGCGCATGAGCGAAGGACAATGGGATGCCGTGTTGAATGTCAACCTGAAATCGGCATTCAACTTCATCCATGCCTGCACGCCCATCATGATGAAACAGCGTTCGGGAAGCATCATCAACATGGCATCGGTCGTAGGCGTACACGGTAACGCGGGCCAATGCAACTACTCTGCCTCGAAAGCGGGCATGATCGGTTTGGCAAAATCCATCGCGCAGGAATTGGGTTCGCGCGGCATCCGGGCCAACGCGATTGCACCGGGATTCATCATCACCGACATGACGGCCGCGCTGCCTGAAAACGTCCGCGAGGAATGGTGCAAAAAGATTCCGCTCCGCCGTGGCGGTACGCCGGAAGACGTGGCTAACATCGCGTTGTTCCTGGCTTCAGACCTTTCGGCTTATGTATCGGGACAAGTGATCCAGGTGGATGGCGGAATGAACATGTAATTATATGGAAGTACTGTATGAGGATAATCACCTCATCGCGGTCAATAAAACGTGCCGTGAGATTGTCCAAGGTGATAAGACGGGCGACGAGCCGCTCTCGGAGACGCTCAAAAAGTGGCTCAAAGAGAAATACGCCAAACCGGGAAATGTGTTCTTAGGCGTGGCGCATCGGCTGGACCGCCCCGTGAGCGGCGTGGTGCTTTTCGCAAAAACGAGCAAAGCGCTTGCGCGGCTGAACGAAATGTTCCGCCTCGGCGACGTCAAGAAAACCTATTGGGCCATCGTGCACGACCGTCCGCCCCGCGAGGAGGGTGAACTCACGCATTGGCTCGTCCGCAACGAGGCGAAAAACAAAAGCTTCGCCTACGATACCGAGCGTCCCGGCGCGAAAAAGGCCATCTTGCATTACCGCCTGATAGCCCGTTCCGATAATTACTATTTATTGGAAATCGACCTCAAGACGGGGCGGCATCACCAAATCCGTTGCCAACTGGCCAAGATGGGTTGTCCGATTAAAGGCGACTTGAAGTACGGCGCCCGCCGCTCGAATCCGGACGGAGGCATCAGCCTGCATGCCCGCAGCGCGGCGTTCATCCATCCGGTGTCCAAACAACCGATAGAAATCATCGCGCCGGTCCCGGATGATAACTTGTGGCGCGCCCTTTCAGCCGCTCTTTAAGGTATATTCCGCAGGAAAATTTGTTGTACATTGTATTGTCAAGGTACGGATGGTTCCGATTCTCACCGAATCGCGCCTCCGTACCTTTTTTATTTCGTACGGCATCCAGCCATGCTTTTGAGGCATACCGCCCCTTTTTCCGATCCGCCCTCTTCGTCGGCAAGCTTTCCTACCAGGTAGGAAAAGAAGCCGGCCACGTTTTCTTCTCTTCCTACCAGGTAGGAAAAGAAGCCGGCCACGTTTTCTTCTCCTCCTACATGGTAGGAAAAGAAGCCGACGACGTTTTCTTCTCCTCCTACCTGGTAGGAAAAGAAGCCGACGACGTTTTCTTCTCTTCCTACATGGTAGGAAAAGAAGCCAGCGGCGTTTTCTTCTCCTACGAAATGGTAGAGAAGAAATTTTCGCCGTTTTCTTCTTCTTCGAAAGGAATCCTTATGCCAAAAGATATTGCTTGAAGCGGGCGAAATCGTTGGGAAGCGCGACGCTTTGCTTCTGGCCTTGCATGAATGCCTGCAGCTTCTCCGGGATGGGGATTTCGCGCCCTAAGATGGCGTCGACCGTCTCTTTGAACTTGGCAGGATGGGCCGTCTCGAGGAACACGCCTTGCTCCGTATCCGCCAACGAATCGCAGAGCGCCTGGTAGCCACAAGCACCGTGCGGGTCGAGCACGTAGCCCGTCTCGTCGAACGTGCGGCGGATCGTGTCGGCTATCTCTTCGTCCGTATAATGCGCGCCCGAAATATGCCGCGTGATTTCAGCATGGTCGTGATGGTACAGGTCGAGGATACGGGCGAAATTGCTGGGCGCGCCCACATCCATCGCGTTGGCAATCGTGCGGACAGAAGGGCGCGGCACATACGTTCCCGTCTTCAAATACTCGAAAAAGACGTCGTTGCGGTTGTTGGCGGCGATGAAACGCTTGATGGGCAAACCCATCTCGGCGGCGAAAAGGCCGGCGGTCAGATTCCCTAAATTGCCGCTCGGGACGCAGACCACCAGCTCGTCCGCCCGGCCCTGCGCCGCCATCTGCGCATACGCGTTGAAATAATAGAAGGCTTGCGGGAGGAAACGGGCCACGTTGATGGAATTGGCCGAGGTGAGGCGGAGCGCTTCGTTCAGTTCCGGGTCGAGGAAAGCGGTCTTCACGAGCGCCTGGCAATCGTCGAACGTACCGTCCACCTCGAGCGCGGTGATGTTCTGCCCCAAGGTCGCGAACTGGCACTCCTGGATGGGACTCACCTTTCCTTTCGGGTAAAGCACATGGACATGGATGCCCTCCACACCGAGGAAACCATTCGCCACCGCGCTGCCCGTATCGCCCGAAGTGGCCACCAGGACATGCACGCGCTCCGAACCCTCGCTCCGCAAGAAATGACGCAAGAGCCGCGCCATGAAGCGCGCGCCCACATCCTTGAACGCGAGCGTCGGGCCGTGGAAGAGCTCCAGGCTGTAGCGGTTCCCCGCGACGTGCACCACGGGCGTCTCGAACGAGAGCGTATCGCGCACGATCTTATCCAACGTTTCTTTCTCTATATCTTCGCCAAAGAACGCATCCGCTACGAGGCAGGCGATGTCGGCAAACGGCATGCCTGGCATTTGGCGGATCACATCCGCATCGAGGCGGCGGATCTGTTCCGGCATATACAATCCTTTGTCGCTTGCCAATCCTTTGATCACGGCTTCCGAGAGGGAGGCAAGGGGTACTTGTTTATTGGTGCTATAATACTTCATCGCAATAATTCTTTTATAAATTGATTTTTTTCTAAAAGCGGATAACGCCCGGCGCGGACGGAAAATTCGTCGAAACGGGTGACGGCGTCCGGCTCCATCCCCGGCTTGTAAATGAGGAAAGGAACGGGTTCTGCCGTATGCGTGCGGATAGAGCAAGGCGTCGGATGGTCGGGAAGCACGGCAATCGCCACGGGTTCGTCCCACGTGCGGAGTGCCTCCATGACGGGCCCTACGATGCGGCTGTCGAGGTCCTCGATGGTACGGATTTTCAGCTGCGCGTCGCCCTCGTGCCCCGCCTCGTCGCTTGCCTCGACGTGCAGGTAGACGAAATCATCCATCCGCAAGGCTTCCAAGGCGGCGGCGGCTTTCCCTTCGTAGTTCGTATCGTACAAGCCCGTCGCGCCTTCCACCTCAATAACCTTCAAGCCCGCATAGACGCCAATGCCGCGGATGAGATCGACCGCCGAGATGACCGAGCCGCGCGCGATGCCATACAGCTCGCGCATCGTCTGCATCGCCGGACGTTCGCCCGGCGACCAGGGCCAAATGCTGTTCGCCATGTCTTTTCCTTCCTGCGCACGTTTCTGGTTAATCGGATGCGCGGGCAGGATTTCTTGCGAACGAAGAATCAAATCATTCAGGAAAGCGGCCGTCTCTTCCGCCTCCGGGCGCTCGGCCCGGACCAGATGAGGTGCGAAGGGTTGGAGCGGAATATCGTGCGGCGGCGTGCAAAGCAGATGTTTATCCCCGCCCTTCAACACCAACAGGTGGCGGTACGACACGCCGGGATAGAACTTTACCCGCTTGGAACCGAGCCGTTCGTTGAGGAACGCGATCAGCTCCTCGGCCTCGCCCGTCGTGATATGCCCCGCCGAATGGTTCTTCAGCAAATCCCCATCCACACAGACGAGGTTGCAACGCATCGCGATTTCGCCCGGTTGCAAATCGACGTGCATGCTTGCCGCCTCCAAGACGCCGCGCCCCTCGTAGACGGTCGGCAAATCATAGCCCAGGACGGACATATTAGCCACCTCGCTCCCCGGATGGAACCCTTCGGCCACGGTCTTCAGCCGCCCGGTGACGCCCATCGCCGCCAGACGGTCCATGTTTGGCGTGCGGGCATATTGCAACGGCGTTTGGTTGCCCAGCCCGGCTATCGGCTCGTCGGCCATGCCATCTCCTAAAATGATTAAAGTCTTCATGATACTTTTTCTTTTATATAAAACTACTTTCAAATCTTGCTGCAAACGTCCCCTACCGGATATTCGCAATCGAAATGATATCGGCAAAGACGCCCGCCGCCGTCACGTCTGCGCCTGCACCGTATCCCTGGATAATCATGGGATATTCGTGGTAGCGTTCCGTCGATATCATGATGATATTATTGCTGCCTTCCAGTTCGTAGAAGGGATGGTGGCTCGTGACTTCCTCCAGCCCGACTTCGCACTTCCCATTCTCCATGCGTGCCACGAAGCGCAACCGTTTGCCTTCCGATTCCAACTGCTTGCGGCGCGCTTCGAACTCGGCATCCATCTGCGGGATGGTACGCCAGAAATCCTCCAGCGAACCTTGGAAATAGGTATCTGGAACGAAGAGGTTCTTCTCCACGTCGGCTTGCTCTACCCGGTAACCCGCCTCGCGCGTCAAGATGACCAGCTTCCGCACGACGTCCTTACCGCTGAGATCGATGCGCGGATCGGGCTCGGCATAGCCAGCTTCCATCGCCATCCGAATCGCTTGGCTGAACGGAATGTCTGCGCTAATCGTATTAAATATGTAATTGAGCGTACCCGAAAGGACGGCTTCGAGCTTCAGGATATGGTCCCCGCTATTGATGAGGTCGTTCATCGTATTGATAATCGGCAAGCCCGCGCCTACGTTCGTCTCGAAGAGGAACTTGATGTCGCGATGGCGGGCTGTCTCTTTCAATTGGATGTAATTTTCGTACGACGAGGAAGAGGCTTCCTTATTGGCCGCCACTACGGATACGTTCCCGTTCATCAACCGACTATACAAAGCGGCGATGTCGGGACTGGCCGTACAATCTACAAAGACGGAGTTGAAGATGTTCATCGTCAGGATGGCATCGCAGAGGGATTGCGGCGTGCTGTCCTGTCCCTTCGCCATTAATTCTTCTTTATAATTATCCAAGCTGATGCCATCGCGGTTGAAAATGGCTTTCTTCGAATTGGCAATGCCGACGATATTCAGCTTCAGGCCGTTCTGGGCGATGAGCTTGGGTTGTTGCAAACGAATCTGCTCCAAAAGATTCCCGCCTACCGTACCGATGCCCACGACAAAGAGGTTCAGCACCTTGTATTCGGAAAGGAAGAAGGAATCGTGGATGGAGTTCAACGCCTTACGCAGGTATTTCAGCTTGATGACGAAGGAGATGTTCGTCTCGGAAGCCCCTTGCGCGCAAGCGATCACGCTGATGCCCGCACGTCCCAACGTACCGAAGAGCTTGCCTGCGATACCGGGCGTACGCTTCATGTTTTCGCCCACGATGGCGACGGTGGCCAAATCCTTCTCTGCCACGGTATCGTTCATATCGCCCTGCGCGCGCTCGGCGGCAAATTCTTCGTCCAATACCTTGACCGCCAAGTCGGCATCGGCATTCTTCACGGCGAAAGTGGTATTGTTCTCCGAGCTGGCTTGCGATACCATAAAGACGCTGATGCCATTCTTTGCCAACGTCTTGAAAATACGGTAGTTCACGCCAATCACACCTACCATGCCCAAACCTTGTACGGTGATGAGGCAGGTATCGTTGATAGACGAGATACCTTTAATCAACCCCTTCCCGATCGTCGCCTTCTCTTTCGCACGCGAAATGTAAGTGCCACGTGCCCCAGGGTTGAAGGTATTGCGGATGCGAATCGGAATGTTCTTATGATAAACGGGATAAATCGTCGGCGGGTAGATGACTTTCGCGCCGAAGTTACACAACTCCATCGCTTCGGTGAAGCTCAGGCGGTCAATCACGTAGGCGGAATTGATGACGCGCGGGTCGGCCGTCATGAAGCCGTCCACATCGGTCCAAATCTCCAAGATAGAGGCATCCAACGCCGTAGCCAATATCGAGGCGGTATAATCCGAACCGCCCCGCCCGAGGTTCGTCACCTCACCATTGTCGCGGCTCGTCGAGATAAAGCCCGGTACCAACGAGACTTTGGGAAGCGGATTGAACGTCTCGCGAATCAAGCGGTTCGTCTGTTCGAAATCCACCACGTGCTTATTGAATTGCTTCACCGTCTTGATGAACTTGCGCGAATCGAAAAGCTGCGCGTCTTTAATCACGTTCGAAACGATAAGCGACGAAAGCCGCTCGCCATAGCTAACGATAGCGTCCGACGTCTTGCCCGACAGGTCGTTGATTAAGAACACGCCGCGAAGAATGTTTCCCAACTCGTCGAGGAGGTTCATCGCCCGTATCTGTACGCTCCGGCGTACTTCGGAATCGGGAATCACCCCTTCGATGACGTCCAAATGGCGCGAGACGATGCCCGAAAACTCCTTCTCATACGACACGTCTCCCTGTGCCGCCAATGCCGACGTCTGCAATAACTTGTCTGTAATGCCACCCAACGCGGAAACAACCACTACGACGGGCTCTTCCACTGCTTCTACTATCTTTTTTACACTTAAAATACTATCGATTGTGCCGACGGACGTGCCGCCAAACTTTAATACTTTCATTGTCTGATATTCTATATTGTAGGTTATCTATTATATATAATGTATCACGAAGCAGACACACACGCGGTCTGCCAATTGAACGAAGCGTTTGCGATTTCCCCCCAAAGGGGCATCAACGCCCAAGTGTAGTAAATGTTCAACGTTTGCATGGCTCTTTTCTCGTTATTACGTTTTCGGATGCAATATTACAAGATATTTTTAGAAAATGCAAACTTTATTTTACGAAGTTGCCGTTTTTTGTACAAAAAGGCATCCTGCCGGCCGAAAAAGATAGGCATCAACGCCCGGAAACATCGTTATAATCGCGCGCAATCATCGTTATGTTTCCAAGAAATCTTCGTTATATTTGGAAGCGATTTTGCCTTAGGACAAATTTTTGCACTCCCGAAATACATATCTTTGCCCGCATAAATCGAAAAACATAACACTTAATTCATTAAAACATCTAATTTATCATGCAAAAGATTTCAGCAGCCGCATTTGCGGACACCAAACCCCACTACGAGATTCTGGACGGATTGCGTGGGGTGGCAGCACTCTTAGTGGTATTCTACCATATCTTCGAAGGACTCTCGTTTGCAGCAGGAGGAACACTTATTACGACTATCAACCACGGTTATTTGGCGGTGGATTTCTTCTTCATTCTTTCAGGTTTCGTAATCGGATATGCGTACGACGACCGACTGGGCAAGACGATGACGCTCGGTAACTTCTTTAAGCGTCGTCTGATTCGCTTGCACCCGATGATTGTGATGGGCGCGTTGATTGGCGTCGTTTTCTACGTCTTGCAGGGATGCGTGAAGTGGGATGGGACGCACGTAGCTACGTCGATGATTATGCTCGCCTTGCTCTGCGCAATGTTCTTTATCCCTGCCGTACCCGGCGCAAGTTACGACATCCGAGGCAATGGCGAAATGTTCCCCTTGAACGGGCCGAGCTGGTCGCTCTTCTTTGAATACATTGGGAATATATTGTATGCGATATTCATCCATCGGCTTTCGAACAAGGCGTTGACGGTATTGGTGGCTTTGCTCGGCATTGCGTTGGCGTGGTTCGCGCTGTTCGATGTGGCAGGTTATGGAATGATTGGCGTGGGATGGACGCTCGACGGAGTGAACTTCCTGGGTGGTTCGCTTCGGATGCTCTTCCCCTTCTCGCTGGGAATGTTGCTCTCGCGAAATTTCAAGCCAGTGAAAGTTAGAGGAGCGTTTTGGATATGTTCCATCGTGTTATTAGTGCTTTTCTGCGTGCCTTATATCGAAGGGAAAGATCCGATTAGCTTCAATGGATTGTTTGAGGCAGTATGTATCCTTTTCATTTTTCCTGTATTGGTTTGGCTCGGCGCTTCGGGCAAGACGACCGATAAACGTTCGACGCAGATATGCAAATTCTCGGGCGATATCTCTTTCCCGCTGTATGCCGTGCATTACCCTGTGATGTATCTGTTCTATTCGTGGTTGATTGAGAATAAGTACTATACCTTTGGTGAAATCTGGCCGATGGCCATCGTCGTTTACTTCGGAAGCATCCTCCTGGCTTACCTTTGCCTTAAATGGTATGACGAACCCGTAAGAAAATGGCTTACACGGAAGTTTTTACCGAAGAAATGACTATATTTGCAAAGTACTTAAAAAATTAAGCGTATGAAAAACAACAAATGGATGGCCGTGGGTATGGCATGCGCGTTGGCATGCGGTTCGCTCGCTGCACAAGAAGCAGAGTTTGACTTGTCTTCCCAACGGTCGGAAGCTCAAAACGTGTTGCCTGTCCCAGGCAAAAAACTAAATCACGAGGGGATTATCATCAATCCTACACCGCAACAAATCGTGCTCGACAAGAACCACCATGTGGACATTTCGGCGGGCATACTCCTGAAAGACAAACAGAACAAGTTTGCTAACGACTTCGACTTTACGTCCCTCTCCGACAAGGGCGTGAAGCTCTCTATCGACTTTGGCGAAAAGCTGGCGAAGAAGCAGGGCGTTAAAGCCGTATCGGGCGCGTATGCGTTCACTATCAACGACGAGGGCATCCGCATCGTGGGATACGACGAACGGGGCGCCTATTATGGCATCCAAACGCTGCGCCAATTGGTGGAAAGTCCTGCGCTCAAAGACGGGAAGTTGCCCTACGTGGAAATCAACGATTATCCGGATTTGCCGTTCCGTGGTGTCGTCGAAGGGTTTTACGGTACGCCTTGGAGCCATGAAGTGCGCAAGTCGCTCATTCGTTTCTATGGCAAGTTCAAGATGAATACCTACCTGTATGGACCGAAGGATGACCCCTATCACAGCAGTCCGAACTGGCGATTGCCTTATCCGGAGAAAGAGGCGGAACGCATCAGGGATTTGGTTGTCACCAGCCACGCGTCACGTGTGGACTTCGTATGGGCTATCCATCCTGGGAAAGACATTAAGTGGAACGAGGAGGATTACCAGAACCTCGTCCATAAGTTTAATCTAATGTATGACTTGGGCGTACGTGCTTTTGCCGTCTTCTTCGATGACATCTCAGGAGAAGGGACTAACCCGACGAAGCAAGTCGAACTCCTCAACCGCCTCACGAAAGACTTCGTACACAAGAAGGGAGACATTGCCTCGCTCACCGTCTGCCCTACCGATTACTCCAAACTCTGGGCGAACCCTACGCCGCAAGGCAGCCTCGCCATCTATGGCAATACGCTCGACAAGTCGGTACAGGTATTCTGGACAGGCGACGTCGTCTGCAGTGATTTGACGCGCGAGACGATGGAATGGCTCAACTCGCGCATCCAACGCCCTGGTTATTATTGGTGGAACTTCCCCGTGACGGATTACGCACGACATATCCTCATGCAAGGGCCTTCGTATGGACTGGATACTACGCTTACGGCAAACGATTTGTGCGGTATCGTCTCCAACCCGATGGAGCACGGCGAAGCCTCGAAACTGGCCCTTTATGGCGTAGCGGATTATGCGTGGAACGTCTCGAAATACAATGCGATGGATAACTGGGAACGGGGTTTGGCTGAACTGATGCCCCATGCCACTGAAGCCTATCGCACGTTTGCCATCCATTCAGCCGACACAGAGACAGGTTACAGAAGGGATGAATCGTGGGAAACCACTACGTTCCGCTTGAAGGATTACAACGAGCAGCAAGCCAATGCCCTCTTGGAGGAGTTCAAGCAAGTGGCAGCCGCCCCCAAAGCCATCGAACAGGGATGCGACAACCAGCAACTCGTACAGGAACTCCGTCCGTGGCTCGACGAGTTTGAGAAGTTGGGTATCCGTGGCGAACGCGCGATTGAACTGATGAAGCTCTATCGTGCAGGCACTGACGATGCCACCTTCTGGGACAAATATACGCAGAACCTCATGAGCGACGAGGCCCGCAAGGCATACGAGGCGCACAAGAGCGGCACCATGAAGCTCCAACCCTTCTACGACTACGCGATGGACGATATGGGGGATGCTTTCCTCGAGAAACAGCTCGGCAAGAAACCGATGCTCTATAAAGGCATTGGCTCGTTTGCCAACTCCTCGACCACGCTCACCAAGCTGATGTTCGACAACGATTCGACCACACACTACACGTCGGGCTTCGCCCAGAAAGACGGCGATTGGATAGGTATCGATATGGGCAGCGTGCAAGACGTGCGCGAAGTCTCCATCCTCCAAGGGCGCAACTCGGTAGACGATGTGGATTACTTCGACCACGCCCGCCTTGAAGCCTCTGAAGATGGACGGACTTGGACGGCGCTTATCCCCGAAATGACGAAGCAATACGTCATCCATTGGGAAAGCGACACGCCCGTGAAAGCCCGCTACGTCCGCCTCCTCCGTCTCGACTCCGAACGGAAGAACTACGCCTCCGCACGTTCGTTCGACGTGAATCCTTTGCGGCTCGACAATGTAGGTTTCAGCATCCAAGCCACTGAGCCGGAAGCCGTGCTCCGCGCGTTCGACAAGCGCATCGGCACCTCCTACAAGAGCCAAGGCACCTTCTCGTTCGCCATCCCTGAAGGCACGACAAGCTACACGTTCCTGATGAACCAACCCACGGGAAGCGTCACGCTCCGCCAGCTCTCGAAGGAAGGCAACGTCCTCTCCTCCACCCCGCTCGATACGCCTTACGAGCGTGTGGAAGTGGATAAGGAAGCCGCCACGCTCCAAATCGAAGGCAGCGGCGAGTTCTTTGAGATTATTGGGAAATAAACATATACGGCGCGTCGCATTCTAAGATATGCGCAAACGTAAGTTGCCCGTCCTTGACAAAACAAACGTCAATGGCGGGCTTCTTTTTGAAGAAACAGTGTGCTTACAGGCATATATGTATTTTCATTTTCCTTTATATTTAAAGTTTCTACTAAAAAGCAAATTATTTTCTAATCTAATTTCCGAATCTTTCTCGTTTCCAAATCATAAATCCAATATTGTCTATCCTTTCCATTTTGAGCGCAAAGTAACAATTGATTTCCGATAATAGAAAAGAAAGATACATTTTTATTGACTAAATTCTAATTTATGAAACTATCTCAAACACGACTTAATATAATCTTCTATTTCTTGGGCAGTGACAGCATATACAGGTGCAAGTTGTTCAAAATGAGCATCCCTTGTGAAACGATTACCATTGGTTAGCATAGCAAGCAAATTCTTGGATTTCAGACGATGCCCTGAATAAGAAAGAGCCAAAGATATTAATTCATGAATAGAAATGCCAAACTTTAGGATAGAGTAAATATCATAATAGTCACGAAAATTACTCCTGCGCAACATTACCTCCATCTTCATAGCTCCAATGGCTTTCACATCAGCTAATCGTACATGATTCAAGCAATCCACAGGCTTATCAACAGGAGAATACTTAGGACAGGCATAAAAGGAGAATTTCACTCCAGCCACCACATACTCTACATGGTCTATATCCAAAATGTCTTTTTGCTGGATTTCACCAACAGAGGCAAGTTCTTTCTCTATCTGATACCATGCCACTTCCATTTTTTCAGCTTTGGATGTTCGCCATTTCATAAAGTCCAAATCTTCACTCTGGCGTGTACCTATCTGCAAAGACAAGGCTGTACCGCCCACCAAAAGATAGGGCTTGATACAGTCTAATTTAGAAACTGCTTCAAAGATTTGTTGAGTGTGTGGTGCTAAACCTTTCATGCAAACATCTTATTAAGGTGACGGGTAGCCATAGACTTTATATAGGTATCCGGTTTCTTCGCCTTGAAATAGTACCAAGCAAAGAAGCGATTCAACGTGTAGAGATATTCTTCCTGCGGAATGAGGTAATCCAGCCATACCTGCTTTATTTTCTTAAAAGGATAAATCAAAAAAAGCTGGTCAATTTCGTCCAAGTCAAGATACAACAAAGTCTTTTCAATCAGCATATCATCGGGAATATCCTTGATTGAATCCTCATTGTACGACCAAAAGCAATGCTCCTGCTTTAGTTTCGCCAACAATTCTTGTTTGATTGCATCACTTGACATAGCACATTTTATTAGAATACCGCAAAATTAGTGATTATTCCTGTTGAGAACAAATAAAAAGGTGAGAATGTTGCGCATATCTTATCATCAAGTTTATCCTATTTTGACATATAGAAAAAGTAAGTGCATCCACCTAAACAATAAGCTATTATAATTGCATAAGCTCACGTTGTTCCTCTGCCCAATGGTAATATCTTTCATTCCCTACTTCAGATACTCCACTAATTATACGAATCGTATTCTTCTTATCGTCTTCATTGTTCAAAAGCTGATATAATATCTTACCGTCCTTGACAAAACAAACGTCAATGGCGGGCTTCTTTTTTAAAGAAACAGTGTGCTTCCGCAAGCCTTAAATGTTTTATAAATTCTACTTGTAAAGGTAGCTTTTTTCGGTATACAAAAGAAAAGGGCGACGGTTCTGTTTCGTCGCCCTTCCTCATTTAATACGTAAAATCTATTTACATTAATACTCCAAAATATGGGATGTTTCAACCTTTCCCGCCAGTTCTGGAAATTCTGCTCCCAATGCTTTGATAAGAAGTCCGGCATAACCCTTATCAATGAAAGGAGAAATCGTAATCTTCTTTATCAATTGCATAGGATCAATCGGCAGCTCCACATGATCTGCATCCAAAGTCAAAGCACACAACCTCAGTTCCTGTTCGTTTTTATAATACAACGTCTTTTGGAAAAGACAATCATAAAAAGAACCATAACTTTCCTTGGCATATTCCGTCAGATACATAAATGCCATTTATCTCTTTGCAAGGGGCATCCTTTCCAAACATTGACATTTGGAATGCTTCCCTTGGAGTCCTGTTTTCGTTCTTTTTCGACATCATAAATTTTGTTTTTGTGTTTGTATATACCGAATTATAACCCAAGATGCGATCATCACTAAAAACAAAAGAGGGAAAGAACTATAATCGAAGTAATAATCGCCATATTCTTCATATGCTAAAGCATATACCATGAATGTCGTAATTACAGAATAAATAAAACTAATAAGAGATACGTTACTTTCTTGCTTTCTGATTCGTCGCAAAACAACATTCACTAATATTACAGAAAACACAAAAGAAAAGAAGCAAAGTCCTTCTATTCCTCCTATATCTGAATATTCCAGACCATGATAAGGCCCTTCTTTTTCGCCTAACAAAAATAAAAACATAACAAAAACAAAGAAAAAAATCACACCTTCAATTAAACTTTCTACAATCTGTTTTTTTGTCAAATTGTCCATGATATCATCACTTATTTTGCCCTTTAGTTCCCCAACATCAGACACATTTTAAACTTCATATATTAGATAAAGGCATAAAATAAAAAAGCGTGGGAACTGTACCTCCCGCTTATCCCACATCCCAGGCCTTCGCATTGCCTATCAAGTAGGATAAGCAACGAAGAAAGCCCACGCCAATATTGTATATCAATGTCGCATACACTATATAGCGCATGAAACATACCAATACAAAAACACGTAGGCATCTACCGTTGCCTTATCTTCTACTTGAATCAAAGTTGCGAAGTTTGAAGCGAAGAAGACAAGACGTTTCAAGTAAACGCCATCTTATAAATATGTCCGCCCCCCTTTTGCAAGGAGACAGGGCAAAGGTACGAAACTTTATCCTAACAATTGCAAATATTTGGGGAAGAATTTTACATTCAACTTCATTGGTCGCACGAACTGGACGGTGAAGCCGCCCAACTATGCTTGCCTTAGCAAAATAATTTGATAAAAATCTATTGGAATGCTTGTTTTTCCGGAATGAATCTGTATCTTTGCGATTGTCGAACCGGTTTCCGGGGGTTCGGAAATGCTAAAAAGGACGGTGAGACGGCTTCCGGAAGCCCGGAAATAACACGCGGTTACAGGGTGTTAGTTCCGGGGGTTCGGAAATGCTAAAAAGGACGGTGAGACGGCTTCCGGGAGCCCGGAAATAACACGCGGTTACAGGGCGTTAGTTCCGGGATAATGGAAGAAACCAATCTAACGGAGAGATGGTTCCCTG
>CALUZR010000017.1 GCA_944325335.1 uncultured Parabacteroides sp.
CTATTATCTTTGGCGTAGATATCGAGTTGTATCGCTATTGGCAATTTCGCCTCGACACCACGGCGCTTTTCTATGCGCAATCGCCTAAAGACGCGATGGCAAGCGTACCGGTCGGGTTGTTTGTCCGGCAGGTGGCGATTATGGGAGTGTATGCAGCGTTGATGTATCTCTTTTTACGTCGGTGGGTCATGCCCTTTTTCCCTAAAGGAAATGCCGGTTCGCTCGGAGGACGATGTGCGGGAAGCGGCGCATGGATTCTTGCGGCGGGATTGCTTTTCGTCGGTATCCGTGGAGGCGTAACGACTTCGACGGCCAACGTCGGCCGGGTTTATTTCAGTACGAACCAATTCTTAAACCATGCGGCCATTAATCCCTGTTTCAGTTTATTGGCATCCCTTTCCAAGTCGGAAGATTTCGCTTCCCAATTCAATGCGTATCCGGATGAAGAGGCAGAGGCACGTTTCGCCGAATGCTTTCCTACTCCTACGCAAGCCGATTCGCTCCAACTCTTGAAAGAAACGCGCCCCCACGTATTGATCATTATCTTGGAAAGTTTCTCGGCAAACGTCATCGGCGCGTTGGGTGGCGAACCGGACGTGACGCCTCGCTTCAACCAACTGAGCGAAGAAGGCATTCTGTTTACGAATTGTTATGCCAGCAGCTTCCGTACCGACCGTGGATTGGTGGCTACATTAAGCGGTTACCCAGGGCAACCGACTACTTCGATCATGAAAATCCCGGCTAAAAGCCAAACGCTTCCGTCGTTGGCAGGTAGTTTGCGGGAAGCAGGTTATACGACGGACGTATTGTATGGAGGCGATATCGACTTCACCAACATGCGCAGTTACTTCCTCGGCACCGGTTACGAACGGTTGACTTCCGATGTAGATTTTCCCGTATCGAAACGACTGGGCAAATGGGGTGCGCAAGACGACGTGACTTTCTCTTATCTATTCGATATGCTCAAGAAACGAGACGGAGAAACCCGCCCGTGGCATACCATGTATCTCACTTTAAGTACGCACGAACCGTTTGAAGTCCCTTATCATAAATTGACGCAACCGTACCTCAACACCATGGCGTATGCCGATAGTTGCCTGGGCGATTTCGTCGACCGCCTGAAGCAAGAGCCGCTTTGGGAACATACATTGATTGTATTGATAGCCGACCATGGTTATCGTTATCCGGATACACTCAAAGAGTATGAACCGGCACGTTATCATATTCCCATGTTGTGGATTGGAGGCGCAGTAAAGGAACCTCGCCGGGTCGATATACTTGTTTCACAAACCGATATGGCGGCAACGCTTTTAGGACAGATGCAACTTCCGCACGAGACCTATCGTTTTAGCCGGGACGTATTCAATCCCGCTTATCGTGATCCGTTCGCGTTCTACACCTTTAATAATGGCTTTGCGGTGATAGACAGCACGGGCGCATCTGTCTACGACAACGTAGGACAACAAACCCTCTATCAACAACCCGAAAGCGGAAACGATACCCGCCTGGAAAAAGGCAAAACCCTTCTTCAAATCCTTTACGACGACTTGGGGAATAGATAATCTGAATTAAAATACAGAGACTCGGAGGCACAGAGTTTTTATTTTCAATTTCTCCGTGTCTCCGAGCCTCTGCATTCAGATAAGACTAAGGCAGGCAATCTTCATCCTTTTGGTTCCGGTATTCTTGCGGACCAATGCCTACGTATCGCTTAAAGTATTTACCAAAGAACGAGATATTCTCGAAGTTGAGCGAATCGGCAATCAAATAAATGGGCAAATTGGTTGATTTAAGTTGTGCCTTGGCGTCCATAATCACCATATCTGCAATGATATCGGTGCAGGTGCGACCAGTCACTTGCTTCACCACGCTACTCAGGTAAGCCGGCGTAATGCTCAGCTTTCCCGCATAGAAAGCTACACTTTTTTCCCGCGTATAGTTATCCAACACAAGTTGACCAAAGTCTTGCGCCGTCCGTTCGTTTTGCGTCAGGTTTTCTTTCTCTACTTTACGGTTCTTGTATAGCTTATTAAGCATATACATCAAGCTATAATAAAGATGTTTCAGCACGTCCCGGCTCACTACGCCAAACACCTCTTTGCTCTTGTGGACAGTTTCGAAGTAACTTTGGGCCATCTCAATGGCTTCCGGCCGAAGCACGACACACGGGTTCCGTTTAATGGCATAACTCACGTCGATAACCGATTTAATAGGTTGTACGCTTCGTAGGAAATCGGATGAGACGCCACCGAAGTAAATGTCCACATCGCCCTCTATCCGATTAATTTGGAAAACCGTGCCAGGCAACAATATCAGGAAACAATTATCGCCTACGTGGTAATGTTTCAGGTTGATAGAGGCGTCGACTTCTCCCTTCCTACACAACACAAAAATCTCAGCCTTGATACGACAAGGGAAATGAGCGTACAGATTCAATATCATGGTATCCGTCAATCTGCCCGTGATCAAATCTTCCGGCAAATCAATCTTAGGCAATTCATTTTCCATTGCCTGCTGGATAAGTGGAGAGTTCATTCCCATAAAATAACTTGCTATATATACTTTTTCTGCCTTTAAATGAAAGTTTCCACCGGTTGATACCGATGGAAACACTTTCTATTGTCAATTCTTATTCTTCATCATCCCGTCAAACGTCGCCTTACGAAGCGTTCCTTCGGCATTATCAGTGTTGTATTCCCAATACATCACGCCGAGAAGACCTTGTTCATGGATAAAGTCGCATTTAAGGGCAATCGAACGCGCATCTTCATAAGTACAAACCATCTGGCCTGTCGAATCCGTCGCATAAGGCACTTGGGCGATGGAATCCCAACAAGCTGTATAGTCTTTGATCATGTCGATGTTCTTGTAATCTACATAATAAGGAAGAATAGAATCAGCTCCATGTCCATAGAACGGAATGCCGAGCACGATCTTCTCGGTCGGGACGCCGGCCGCAATATGTGCTGCCAACGATTCTTCGCACGAAGCGCCCTTGCGAGTCATTTCCGATGGATAGAGCGCGGCGTTGTGATAGGGCGGTTTGCCCATGTCGTAGGCCATGATGTTGACGAAATCAATGTACGGATCGATAGCGCGGAAATCAATATAACGCGCCGTGTAAGAAGAGGCGAGCGTCAGGAGCTTGTCCGGACCGATGGCTTCGCGGATGTCGCGCATCAGGAGCGTGTAGTTCGCCTTATCGTCGGGCGAGCAAGAGATGCCGGCAGCGTCGCTGGTTGGATATTCCCAATCGATATCGATGCCGTCGAGGTTATACTCGTCGACAATGCGCTTGCAATCCTTGGCGAAAGAGAGGCGTTTCTGCTCATCGGCCGCCATTTCACTAAAATTACCGCTTCCCCAACCACCAATCGAGAGGGAAACTTTCAAATCCGGATATTGGTTCTTCAACGCGGAAATCTCGCGCAGACGCTCTTCGCGCGCAATGCGCACTTTGTCGAACGTAGAGTCTACATGCCCGAAAGCATAGTTGATGTGCGTAAGCACAGACGGGTCGGGCAAAGATTCGCCCTCGGATGTAACATACGCTGCTACAATCTTCTTTGGTTGCTCCTGCTGCGGTTGGCAACTGGCCAACAGACACCCTGCGAGGAACAACATCATGCTAAAAACGTGTTTCATATTGCTTATTGTTTAGAATTTCGTGCCGAAGGTAGGAAAAAACCAGGAAAATACAAACCATTATGCAAGAATCTTCACCGAATAGTCGTATCTTTGCGCCCAAACTAAAATGAAATTATATATAATAATGTAGTAATACGATGAATTTTGTAGAAGAATTAACATGGCGCGGCATGGTTCATACCATGATGCCGGGAACAGAAGAATTGCTGGAGAAAGAAATGGTTACAGGTTATTTAGGAATCGACCCCACGGCAGACTCGCTTCACATCGGGCACTTGTGCGGCGTAATGATTCTGAAACATTTCCAGCGGTGCGGCCACAAACCGTTAGCGTTGGTGGGCGGCGCGACCGGTATGATTGGCGATCCTTCGGGCAAATCCCAAGAGCGGAACTTGCTCGACGAAGAGACTTTGCGTCACAATCAAGAGTGTATTAAGAAGCAATTGAGCAAATTCTTGGATTTCGAATCGGATGCGCCGAATCGCGCGGAATTGGTCAACAATTACGACTGGATGAAAGACTTCACGTTCCTCGATTTTGCCCGTACCGTCGGTAAGCATATCACGGTGAACTATATGATGGCAAAAGATTCCGTACAGAAGCGTCTCAACGGGGAAGCGAGGGATGGATTGTCGTTTACCGAGTTCACCTACCAACTTTTGCAGGGCTACGACTTTTTGCACCTATACGAGACAAAAGGCTGCAAGTTGCAAATGGGAGGTTCGGACCAATGGGGAAATATCACGACGGGCGCCGAGTTGATTCGTCGCACGAACGGCGGCGAGGTGTTCGCACTCACTTGTCCGCTTATCACTAAGGCAGATGGAGGAAAATTCGGCAAAACGGAGAGCGGAAATATCTGGCTGGACCGTCGCTACACGTCGCCCTACAAATTTTACCAGTTTTGGTTGAATGTATCGGATGCGGACGCAGCAAAATACATCAAGATATTCACCGCGCTGCCCAAAGAGGAAATCGAAGCGCTTATAGCCGAACAGGAGGCTGCGCCACATCTCCGTCCGCTACAGAAACGGTTGGCAAAGGAAGTAACGGTCATGGTTCATTCTTTGGAGGATTACAACGCGGCGGTAGAGGCCTCGAACATTCTTTTTGGCAATGCAACCTCGGACGCGCTGAAAAAGTTGGACGAGGAGACGCTCCTCGACGTTTTTAACGGCGTGCCGCAGTTCGCGGTGGAGCGCGACGCCATTTCAGGGGGCATCAAGCTGCTTGAGCTCTGTACCGAGAAAGCGAACGTATTCCCTTCGAAAGGCGAAATGCGCAAACTCATCCAGAGCGGCGGTGTAAGCGTCAATAAGGAAAAAGTTTCGGATGTGGACATGGTCATTTCGTCCGAGAATCTGTTGGACGGGAAGTACTTGCTCATCCAGCGTGGTAAAAAGAATTATTACCTGATTATCGCAAAATAATTCATCCTTTAATCTCCTAAACGCGTTCGGAAGCTTGAAATTCCCTATTCATGTCTTCCGAACGCGTTTTGTTTTTAAGCATTCCCTGTTTATTACACTAAAACGCGTTCAAATGGTATAGTTTCTAAATTTACGTTTCCAAAATGCGTTTCAATAGAATTAGAATAAAATTTGAGCCTTCTGAATGCGTTCGGAAGGCTCTTTTTGTATCTTTTTAGTCTCGCCCAGATTGCCGGATCATCTCGTGGATTCGGTTGTTCAACCGGTTGCATCGGAGGAGTTGCTCGATCGTCAGGTGCATTCGGTAACGCCAATAATGGCGTGGATTGGAGGGGATGTTGATCCGCTCGGCGTCGGGATCGGAATTTCGCACTTCTTCATCGATCGAAAGCCAATCTTGCCATGCAAGGATGCAAAGCATAGAATTTCCCATCAGATGTTGCTTTACAACGCTGTCGCAGAGCCATCCTGGCGCATCTTGCGGGGCCTCTCCCCATCCGCCAAGCATTTCTACGAAGTAGCGATGTGTCAATTCCTTATTTTCCCTCCACCAACCGCGTAGGGTCGACATATCGTGCGTAGAGATGGAGCAAACCGAGCGATAAGGGTATGTGGCCGGGTTCCCGAAGGTTTCGCCCGGATGTTTTGGCATCCTTTGGATTTCGAGACTCAATATGCGCAGTTCTTCCATCACACCCGGGACGCACTCAGGGATCATACCCAAATCTTCGCCACAAACCAGCATACGGGTAGAGTCAATCAGCTCGGGGAGCTTTCGCATAGCTTCGTTTCGCCAAAAAACTTCGTGCCGATGGTAAAAATAGTCATCGTAAAGGGCATTGAAGGCTTTTTGCTCTTCGGGCGTGAGATTTTGATAAACCGAAGCCGTTTGGACGGCAATACGCGGGTGATACAAGTCTGGAAACGTGGTATCTGCTACAAAAAGTACATTATTAATCAATTGAAAGAGTCCGGCGCGCAAAGCAAGGCTTTCGGCATCCTTCCGTTCGCGGAAGTAGGCTTCCACTTTGCGCTGCGTATTAAACTCAGGCAGAAGGGCGTATTCATGATGCGAAACCTGGCAAACAAACGTGCGCTTTACCTCTGATGCCAGCATTCCGAAGGTTCGTTTCAAGATTTCTTCCGTAATGTAGGGCTTTGTAAAGGCCTCTTTGCGAAAGACGAGTCCAAATTTCTCAATTTCGGCAGGCGAAAGCGGCAGGGAGGGAACAAAATGGCCGAGCAACCCTTCCACCGAATGGGAAGGGATCTCCCAGATTCGGAAGAAGCCCAAAAGGTGATCGATGCGGTAGGCGTCGAAATAGGTAGCCATCTTACGCATTCGGTGCTTCCACCAGCGGTAGTTGTCCTGTTGCATCACGTCCCATTTGTACGTCGGGAATCCCCAATTCTGTCCTTTGTCGGAGAAAGGATCAGGTGGCGCGCCTGCTTGTCCATTCATGTTGAAATAGTTCGGCTCGGCCCAGGCCTCCACGCTGTTCCGGCTGATACCGATCGGAATGTCTCCTTTGAGCAATACGCCGCGTTTGCGGGCATAATTGCTGGCGCCCAGGAGCTGCACATGCAGGAGATACTGCAAATAATAGTAAAAATGCAGGCTGTAGCGGAATTCTTCGTCTGAATCTAGCTTCGCTTGGACATGGTCGCGGTCGTAGGTCTGGAATTCGGGCCAGGTGCGGAAATCAGGCGTCTTATATCGATCGCGCAGGTAACTGAAGACGGCATAAGGCATTAGCCAGTCCGAATTTTCTTCCGTGAACTGCTGGAACTCCTTCGAAGCCATCGTTTCCGCTCCTTCTTGCGCAAAAATGGCTTTCAGATATTCCAATTTTAAATGGTTGACTTCCTCATAATGGACATCCGGCAAAGCATTGAGGCGGAGCCTTTCCAACTCGAAATCGGCCTGCAATTCCGCATTTTTAAGGCGCGGAAGCTGGTTTGGGTCAATATACATGGGATGGAAAGCGTAGATCGAGATACTATTGTATGGATAAGAGTCCATCCAGGTGTGCGTCATGGTTGTATCGTTGATGGGCAAGATTTGGATGATACGTTGCCCGGTGAGGACTGCCCAGTCTACCATTTTCTTTAAATCACCGAAATCGCCCACTCCCCAGCTGGATTCGGAGCGAAGCGAGAAGACCGGAATGGCCACTCCCGCTGCTTTCCAGGGCGGAAGGGAGAAGTGGACCTCATCGTCGGCCAGTACGAGCAACTCACCCTTGAGGGAGGGAAAAGTATTCAACCAGCGGTTATCTCCCTCGATCCATTCGCCCAACTGGTTCTCGCGCGTGTTCCAAGCCAGGAATTTGTATTCAAAAGGCTGATTGATTTGTGTCGCATCCAAAAGAATGTACCATTCATTGGGGCCGCATGCTTGCATCTGCTTGGCTTGCCGTACGTCCCAATTTCCTAAGCATTTTTGGTTTCCGCTTATGGCCAATCGCCAATCGGCTTTTCGCAAACGCGGGCAATGGACTTTAAGAAGGATGGCGCGCTCGTAAGATTCCTCGGTACCTGTTTGATACGTTTTTTTGGCCTTTGCAAAGGCGGCGCTGTAACAAAAAGAATCATTTGGACGATCCCGCCAGGAATCAGCCAATATAATATGGCCATAGGAGGGATTCAACGCCAACCGACGCTTCACGCCGTCCCATTCTTTGCGTACGCAGCATTTTTCGCGGTAAATTGCATATCGGTAAACAATCTCATCCGAAAAACGCCTTGGATCGAGCGATAGATTGCCCTGCCACGTGTATCCATCATACGAATAGAGCGGGAAAAGCTGTCCATCCGATAGCATGACCCGGACTTCTTCTCCCCAATTCGTTCGGTAATGTATTTGAAATGAAAGTTCCATAATATTAATGAATATATTGTTTTTACTTTTTAACTGGCTAAAGATACGTATTTTCTTCTAATCAGAGAAACGGAAAGAATAAAAAGGAAACAATTAATAAGTGGATGGCGTTTATGGATAACAAAGGGACGTAAAAACAGAGAACGAAGCATTAAAAATGAAAAAATTTACCGTTGCAATCCCTTTCTTTTATTCCAATAAAAGAAGGAGGGAATTACAACGGTAAATTCCTTATCCGCCGGTTTATTTTACCAGCTTCAATTCATTGATCAGGCGCGGACATTGTCCCCACTTGTCGATCATGAAGAGGACGTAACGAATATCGACACCGATACAACGCTGAAGCTCCGGTTCGAAAGCAATATCGCCGCTCATGGCTTCCCAGTTGCCATCGAAGGCCAATCCGATGAGGCGTGCGTTCTTATCGAAGATCGGGCTCCCAGAGTTACCACCCGTGATATCATTATTCGTCAGGAAGCAAAGCTGAAGGTCGCCGTCCGCGTTGGCGTAAGGTCCGAAGTCTCGTTCTTTGATTAGATCGAGAATTTCAGGTTGTACAGCAAACTCGTCGCTCGTCGGATCTTGCTTTTCGAGGATACCCTTCTCAGTCGTGAAGTAGGTGTACCACGCCGCGTCGTAAGGACGATAGCCGCCAATGCTACCATAACTCATGCGCATGGTGAAGTTCGCGTCTGAATAGAAAGTCTTTTCCGGATACATTTCCATCAAACCGGCCAGGTAAAGACGTTCGCCCTGGATGATTTTGTCGGAAGCGTCGTTCATCTCTTGGCGCAGATTCAGCATGGCCACAAGCGAAGAGAGGCTGAGTTCAAACGCCGGGTCTTTCTTCAACTTGGCATTCTTCTTCGGATTGGCAATCAGCTCTACAATATTCTCGTACGAGAGGAGTTTGGTCTTCTTGAAGACGTCGGCCGCGTATTTCTTGTAATCGCCTTTATACTTCTTGTCTATTTTCGTGAATACATCCGGGAGATACTTGGCCGGAATGCGTTGTTTGGCGATTTGCATCATGGCGGCGAGCACCTCTTGGTCGAGCGTCGGTTCATAATCCTTGAAGAAAGGCTGGATGCGGTCTTCGAGGAAGATGCGACGTTCTTCAGCCGTAGAACCTTCCGGGTCAAAACTATTGACCATACGCGCCAAACCGACGATTTCCGTACCGCGCTCAAGGGATTCCATCAAATATACCAATGCGCGTTGGCATTCGTCCGACGAGGTATATCCCTCTTCCAATTGCTTCAATACGTTGCCGTATTTTGCTTTCCGCTGCGCGTCTTGCGCTACCCAGGCGGCAAAGGCTTTCTCTTGTTCTTGCTTACGGGCGATGACGCCGAGGCGTGCCAACCCCTTGTTCATACCAATGGAGTTCTTCCAGTAGTTCGAGCTGCCGGCATATTTGGAGGCGTATTTGATGCGGACGGCATCGCTGGCCGACATGGCACGTTTCCAGATATCCTGCTTGATGCCACGCACTTCGATGCGCGGTTCATTCTCGCTCTCGATGCGCTGCTGCACGCCCCACGAGCAAAGGTAACGGCTCGTGCTGCCGGGGAAGCCGATCGTCATGGCATAATCCTTATCTGTATAGCCTTGCAGGGAGACTTCGGCCACGTATTTGGGTTGATACGGCTTATTCTCTTTCGCATATTCGGCCGGTTCGTTGTTCGCATTTGCATAAACGCGGAAGACAGAGAAGTCGCCCGTATGGCGCGGCCACATCCAGTTGTCCGTATCGCCTCCGAACTTACCTACCGACGAGGGCGGGGCAAATACCATGCGCACGTCGCGAAATACATTATATACCACCAAATAATATTTATTATCCGAATAGAAAGGCACCACGCTGGCCGCCTTGAATTCGTCCGTACCGATCGAATCGCACAATACTTGGCCAATCGAATCGGCCGCCATCACGCGTTTATATTCCTCACCGATGCCTTCGATTTCCGACACGATGCGGTCCGTCACGTCGATCGTCTCGCGCAAATAGCGGACGGTCAGTCCCGGCACGGGCAATTCCTCCTCTTTGCTTTGCGAAACGAATCCATCCTTCAAGTAATCATGTTCTACGCTGCTCAATTGTTGGATCGAACCATACCCGCAATGGTGGTTCGTGAAGATCAAGCCTTCGTTTGAAACCGTAATGCCCGTACAGCCTCCGCCAAAGATGACTACCGCATTGGCCACGCACGGGTCGGTCTCGCTATACAATTGCTCATACGAGGGATTGAATCCCAGTTCTTTCATGCGGGCGAGATTTTGTTTGTTCAGCTCTTTGAGTACCCACATGCCTTCGTCGGCGAATGCAGGCGTCAGGGCTAAACACCATAACAAAATGCTCCCCATAAGTCTTTTTAAATTCATGTTGTCTTGTATGTTGATTAATATTCTTTTTTATTGGCTGCAAATGTACGAATTTTGTTCTTTTCTCTTGAAAGAAAAGAACCAAAAGTTCAAGGCTTACACTCCAGAGGCTACAAATTCGCTTCGTTCCGCTAAAATCTCGCAAACTCGCCTCCGGCTCAAACAGCGAGATTTCTTGACGCTCCACTCGGAATTTGCTTTACGCCTCTTCCGTTAGGCCAGGTTTCGCTTTACTTTTACTTTGCGCGAAGCTAGATACTCAGTTTCTAGCGTGTCGCTGCGATGCGCGAAGCTAGATACTCAGTTTCTAGCGTGACGCTGCGCTGCGCGAAGCTAGATACTCAGTTTCTAGTGTGACGCTGCGCTGCGTGAAGCTAGATACTCAGTTTCTAGCATGTCGCTGCGTTGCGTGAAGCTAGATACTCAGTTTCTAGCATGTCGCTACGCTGCGCGAAGCTAGATACTCAGTTTCTAGCGTGACGCTGCACTGCGTGAAGCTAGATACTCAGTTTCTAGCGTGACGCTGCGTTGCATGAAGCTAGATACTCAGTTTCTAGCGTGACGCTGCACTGCGTGAAGTTAGATACTCAGTTTCTGGCATCCAACTTGGCCTCGGCTGGTGAGCGTAAAGCGAGCGAGGGGAACGGAGCGGCCGGAAGCGCGGTTGTTTGAGCGAAGCGAGTTTCCGCGATTCCAGCGAAGTACAACGAACGAGTAGCGAAGCAGGCGCAGCCTTGAACTTTTGGTTCTTTTCTTTCAAGAGAAAAGAACGGAGAACTCATTTGAAATATTTCCCGACATAAGGCAATTCGCGAAGCGGCAAATCGCGGCGGACAGTAATATATAGGTATAGGCAAAGCAACGCGGTGCGGTAAAGCAAACGGAGCCATTCCGATTCGATCGGCGCATACATACCTATTATATATAGGAAAGCCGCGAGCGAAAAGTAGATGCCGGCGGACTTCAGGTCGTAGGCTATCGGGTATTTCTTTTGTCCGATAAAATAAGAAAGCAGCATCATGAGCAGGTTGCATCCGAAAGATGCCCAGGCGCATGCCATATAGCCATACGTCGGCGCGAAGCATACGATAATCGCCACCGTGGCCGCGCATCCGATGATGGAGAAGTAAGCTCCCCATTGCGTCTGGTCGATGAGCTTATACCAGAAAGAGAGGTTGAAATAGATGCCGAAGAAGAACTCGCCCAGCATGACGATAGGTACCACTTGCAATCCTTCGTAATAACGGCTCCCGACGAAATACTTGATGATGTCAATATAAAACATCACGCCGAGGAAGATAAAGAGCGAGAAGATGATGAAATACTTCATCGCCTCGGAGTAAGCCCGCGTGTTCCCCTCGCTTTTATTCTTGGCAAAGATGAAGGGCTCGTAGGCATAGCGGAAGGCTTGGATGAACATCACCATCACGACCGCCACCTTGAAACAAGCGCCATAAATACCTAATTGGCGCATGGCCTCTACCTTATCGTCGAAAAGGAGCGGGAAAAGGATTTTGTCCGCCGTTTGATTGAAGATACCGGCAATGCCCAAGATTAGAATCGGGAAGGAATACTTCAGGATTTCCTTTTGCAATGTCCAGTTCGGGCGGGATTGGAATCCCGGTTTCATCGAAGGAAGGAGGCAAAGGAGCGTCACGCCTGTGGTAATCACATTCGCCACAAACACATATCCCACGCCATAATCTGGCCGGTAGAACCAATCCACCGCCCCCGGCATCCGTGCATGAAGGTAAGGGCAAATGAGCAAGAAGAAAATATTCAAGAAGATGTTGAGAAAGATATTCAGCATCTTAATCCCCGCAAAGCGATACGCCTGCCCTGCATAACGAAGGTAAGCAAACGGAATGCAACAAAAGGCATCGATGGCCGTGACGACCAGCATCATCCCCAAGAACTCCAATGGGGCGTGATATTCCAATGCGGAAGCAATCGGACGTAAGAAAAGTAAGACGAGCAGGATAAACGCCGAAGCCAATCCGCCGACCCACGCCATGACCGTAGCATAGACGCGCATCGGCTCCGTCTCTTCCTTTTTATTGATAAAGCGGAAGAAGCCGGTCTCCATGCCGCACGTGAGGAGGACCAAAAGCAACGCCACCCAGCCATAGAGATTTGTAATGATACCGAAATCGCCCGTATCGACGAACACGCGCGTGTACATCGGGACCAATAGCCAGTTGAGGAATCGCCCGATGATGCTGCTCAATCCATATATCGCGGTCTCTTTTGCCAACCGCTTCATGCCGTTTGCCATACTTAAAACAATGTGCCTTGTCCGTCTCCCCAATCGTGTGTCCGTCCGAGGTGCTGGTATGCCAGTTCGGTGACTTCCCTTCCGCGCGGTGTCCGTTTCAGGAATCCCTCTTTGATGAGGAAGGGTTCATATACCTCCTCAAGCGTGCCGGGGTCTTCGCCTAATGCCGTAGCAATGGTGGTAAGTCCGACCGGGCCGCCCTTGAACTTATCGATCAGGGTGGTTAATAATTTATTGTCTATTTGGTCTAATCCATATCGATCGATATTCAATGCTTCGAGCGCATAGCATGCAATCGCTTTGTCTACCCGTCCGCTTCCTTTTACTTGGGCGAAATCGCGCACGCGGCGGAGCAGGGCGTTGGCAATACGGGGCGTCCCGCGGCTTCGTGAGGCAATCTCCTTGGCCGCCTCCAATTCGCAATGCACATTCAGGATGTCCGCACTCCGAAGGACAATCCGCGTCAACGTCTCTACGTCGTAGTATTCCAAATGCAGGTTGATGCCGAAACGCGCCCGAAGCGGACTGGTCAGCAAACCACTGCGCGTCGTAGCCCCTACCAACGTGAAAGGAGCCAAATCGATTTGGATGGAGCGTGCACTCGGCCCTTTATCGATCATGATGTCGATGCGATAATCCTCCATGGCCGAGTAAAGATACTCCTCCACGACGGGACTCAGGCGATGGATCTCGTCAATAAACAAGACGTCGTTCTTTTCGAGCGAGGTCAATACGCCCGCCAAATCTCCTGGCTTGTCCAACACCGGACCGGAGGTCACCTTAAATCCCACGCCCAGCTCGTTCGCAATGATGTTCGATAGAGTCGTTTTTCCCAATCCGGGAGGTCCGTGAAGCAACACATGGTCGAGCGCTTCCTTGCGCATCCGTGCCGCCATGACAAACACCTTCAAGTTTTCGACCACCTTCGCCTGCCCGCTAAAATCGCGAAACGAAAGCGGACGGAGCGCATTCTCGTATTCGCGTTCGCTTTCCGGCATCCGTGCATCTCGTATGTCAAATTCGTCTTCCATTTCTTTTTTGTGTTATCGACTTGCAAATGTACATAAAATTCCCCGTATCCCCATCTAAAAATCATTTATCGCCGATATGTGATGGATTTATAACTATAAACGGAAAGATTTATAACGATGAAAGGAAGATTTCATCGGTATAAAAGGGAGATTTCATGCCTGCCTTTTTCTTTTTTTCGTACCTTTGCGCGTAGATTTAGATTCGAAAAATGAATTTGCTTCCGAAGAAAAACACGTGGCGGAAAACGATTCTCTTTTACCGCTTCTTGCGCTATCGCAAAGGGTTTGGCGTACATTCCCCGTTTGCCTTCGCACTCATTACGCGCGTCATCAACGAGCGGTGGGGGTTTTATTGCTATGACGATATCGAATTAATACGAAGGCAATTGGTGCATAAAGGAAGCACGGGCGTACGTCGTGAAATCAAACGTTCGCATGGGCAATTGCTTTTCCGGGTTGTCAATTATTTCAAGCCGAAACGGATCCTGCAAATCGGTTCGCCGGCTGGTATTGCTACGCTTTATCTTACCTCGTATGCTTTCGATATCCAATGCATCGCGCTCGAAGCAGATGCCGAATCGGCCCGGGAAACGGCGTGGTGCGTGCGGAAATATGCCCATGCGCCGGCCGAAGTCCTTGCGGGTGATTACAAGGAAACTTTGCCCCAAGCCTTGCAAAAGCTCGGGACGCTCGATTTTGCCTTTTTCCATGCCGCTTCCCGAAAGGGCGAGAACCGTGCGTGGGTTGAAGAAGCGTTGAAGCATATCCATCCCGATTCGGTGTTTTTCTTCGAAGGAATCCGGGCGAATGCCGAGATGCGCCAACTCTGGAAGGAGCTTTGCTTACGGCCCGAAGTCATTCTTAGTTTCGACCTTTACAACATCGGCCTTCTCTTCTTCAATCCGCGTTTGCACAAGCAGAATTACATCGTCTATTTCTAAGAGCACTCTCTTTTGATTTATTTAACCATATTCTTTCCCTTACTATTACGAAAACTTCGTAGATTTGCGACATAATCGTAAATAAGAAGGAATGATATGGAAAAGTTGACAACACAAGAGGAAGCAGCGATGCGCTTGATTTGGGAAATCGGACCGTGCGTCGTGCGTACGCTTCAAGAGCAATATCCAGAGCCGAAGCCGCCCTATACGACGTTGGCGTCTATTGTAAAGAATTTAGAGAGGAAGAAATATGTGCGGAGTCGCCGGTGTGGAAATGTGTATGAATATTTCCCCCTTGTCGAGCCGGAAGAATACAAGAAGGCGTTCATGAAGGAGGCCGTCTCGAATCTCTTCTCGAATTCCTACAAAGAGCTGGTCTCTTTCTTTGCGAAAGAGGAGAAAATCTCGGCGAAGGATTTGCGAGAGATTATCGACATGATTGAATCCCAGAAGTAAAATTCCTATACATTATATTATAATATGGAAGCTACCTTATTCTATTTCTTGAAAGTGAACGTGGCGTTGGTGCTTTTCTACGCCTTCTATCGCTTGTTGTTCACCCGCGATACGTTCTTTGGCATACGCCGCGCGTTGCTCAACCTATTTTGGATATTGGCATTTGCGTATCCATTTTTAGATAACATCACGTGGATGGTGAGCGAACCGCATCCCGTACTCGAAGCGGCGGTGCAAAACTATGTAGCTTGGCTTCCGGAGGTTATCGTTCAGTCCGAAGGGAATCGGGAGCTGTTCGCGTGGCCGCTTTGGGTGATGTTGTACGGAGGTGTGACGGGATTGCTCTTCCTTCGCTTCGCTATTCAATTGGGAGGAATTCTTCATCTGGCATTTACTTCTACACCAAGCGAGATAGATGGTGTACGCGTGCGATTGCTTTCCACGCCTTCCGGCCCTTTCTCCTTCTTCGGTTGGATATTCATTCACCCAGAAGCGCATTCGGAGAAAGAATTGGCAGAGATTTTGATTCATGAGGCTACCCATGCACGGGAAGGCCATTCGTGGGATATCTTGCTCTCGGAACTTATTACGTGCCTCTGTTGGGCAAATCCGTTCGTTTGGCTTTTAAAACGCGAGGTTCGATACAATTTGGAGTACTTGGCGGATGCTTCGGTCCTTCGCGCCGGGTGCGATGGAAAGACTTATCAATACCATCTTTTGGGGTTGGCATATCATAAGGCTGCAGCTACTTTATATACTCATTTCAATGTTGTACCATTAAAAAACAGAATTCGTATGATGAACAAACAACCTTCTCAAAGAATTGGGATAGCAAAACTCTTTTTGCTCTTCCCGTTGTTGGCTTGCCTTTTGCTTTTAAGTAATTGCAAACCGAGTAATAAACAAGCGGCCGATGCAGACGGACGGATTTCAGTTTCCGCTTTCGTGACGGATGATCAAGGTCCTGTCGTCGGCGCCAATGTGATTATCAAAGGAACGGCCGAAGGCACACTTACCGACCTCGATGGCCGCTTCACCCTCTCTGCTCCAGAAAACGGGACACTTCTCATCGCTTTTCCAGATTATAAGCCGAAAGAGATAGCCGTAGAAGATATCCAGCAAGAGATGAAAATCAAATTGGATCCGGAACAAACGCCTGCGGTAAGCGTCACGCCTGACGGGAAAACCTCGATCGAAGAAGAGGTCTTTACCGTTGTGGAAGAACAACCCGAATTCCCTGGCGGTACCAAGGCGTTGCTCAATTACCTCTCGAAGAATATCAAGTACCCGACTATCGCACAAGAAAATGGTATCCAAGGGCGTGTCGTGCTAAGCTTTATTGTCCGCAAGGATGGTTCGGTTTCGGATATTGAAATCGTGCGCGGCGTCGATCCGGTGTTGGACCAAGAGGCCGTCCGCGTCGTAAAGGCAATGCCGAAATGGAAGCCTGGAAAACAGAAAGGCGTAGTGGTGAATGTAAAATATGTCCTGCCCGTCATGTTCCGCCTCCAGTAAGACTTGTTCTGAACATTTAGTGTTGATCGCCTGCCTTTTTCCGCTTTTCATGCCTATTGCGTAACGAAAAAAGGCGGGCTTTCTTTTTTATTCTCCATTATTTGTTTACTTTTGTGGTATATTTTAAATACAAAATAGACATATCATGGAAGAAAAGAAAAAACTCACCCGCTCGGACAATAAGATGGTGGGCGGCGTATGTGCCGGGATTGGCGAATATTTAGGTATTGACCCGACGATTGTTCGCATTATATATGTATTGATGATCTTTTTTGCCGGTTTCGGTATCATTTTATATTTGATTTTGTGGCTGATTATGCCTGCAAAACCTATTCAATAAAATGGTAAACGAAGAAATCTTGCAATTCCTGCGGGAGTTGCGGCGTAATAATGAGAGGGCATGGTTTCTGGCGAACAAAACACGTTACGACCGTTTGCGAGGTGCTTTTATCGAAGAAGTGCAACAATTGATTGAACACATTGCCCAGTTCGAACCGACTTTGATCGGACTCGAGGCGAAGGATTGCCTTTATCGCATCTATCGTGATTTACGTTGGTCTTCAGACCGTACGCCCTATAAGACGCATTTTGCCGCCTATATGGCACCTGGTGGCCGTCCAAGCGAATATGGAGGTTATTATATCCACTTGGAACCAGATAATTGTATGCTGGCAGGAGGCGTATGGTGTCCACCTATTCCGATTCTTAAGCAAATACGGAAAGACATTGCTGTAAATGGAGAAGAATTAAACGAGATTATGGATTCAAAGCCTTTTCAGGCAACATTCGGTACGTTTTATGGCGAAAAGCTCAAGCGTTTGCCAGCTGGATTCGCCTCCGATTCGCCTTATGCTGAGTGGTTGAAATATAAAGACTATTCAGTTCTGAGCCGTAAGGAGGAATCCTTTTTCACATCGCCTGATTGGATGCAAAAGACGTTGGCCGACTTTCGCCTTCTTCTTCCCTTGAACCGTTTCTTTAATGCATCAGTCGATGAATATTATGGAAAATGAAAAATGGTAATTCACTAAATACAAAATAACAATGAAACAGTTCTTTAAGACCATGTTCGCTTCGGTTTTCGGTGCACTGATCGCGATGGGCATCTTTTTGATGGCGGGCATCGCTTTCCTTGCGGGCGTGGTAGCTTCAAGCAGTTCTTCGTCAACGTATAAACCAGCGAAGAACACCGTATTCAAACTCTCGTTAAAGGGAACTTTGACAGAGCAATCAAATGACAATCCACTGGCAGGCCTTTTGAGCTCGTCAGACGAGCAAGTGGCGCTTCCGGATTTGATCCGCGCTATCCAGAAGGCAAAACAAAATCCGGATGTGAAGGGTATTTATTTGGAAGGTTCGGAACTCTCGGGTGGGTTTGCTTCCTTCTCCGCACTACGTCGGGCTTTGGAGGATTTCAAATCAGAAGGGAAGTTCATAGTCTCGTACGCAGACGCTTATTCGCAAGGTGGATATTACTTGGCGAGCGTGTCCGATTCGCTTTTCGTCAATCCGCAAGGCATGGTCGGATTGGTTGGTCTGGCTTCGCAAGGGATTTTCCTTAAGAACGCAATGGCTAAGTTAGGTGTCGAATATTATATCTTTAAGGTAGGAACATATAAAAGTGCCGTCGAGCCCTACATGAACGAACAGTTCAGCGAGGCTAACCGCGAACAAACTTCCTCTTTCCTCGGTAGTATTTGGGGGAATATGACCGATGCAATTTGCACGTCGCGCGGTATGGAGCCATCCGAGCTGGAGCGTTTCATGAATACCGGCGCGGCATTAGGGGATCCGAAAGAGTTGCTCGCCTATAAGTTGGCTGATAAGTTAGCTTATCGCCCTGAAGCGGAAGCCTGTGCAAAACGGATGGCAGGGCAAGCCACCGACGAGAAGATGGTATCCGCCAATTATTCACAAATTCTCGCCATTCCGGAAACAAAGCACGATTCTTCGAATAAGATTGCTATCCTGTATGCTGAAGGCACCATCCTGCCAGAAGATGATTCGCCCATGAGCGCTGGCACGGCTTTAATCACCGAACAGACTGCTGCCGAACTCTATAAATTGGCCAACGACGACGATGTAAAGGCCGTCGTATTCCGCGTCAACTCGGGCGGAGGTAGTGCATACATCTCCGAACAAATCTGGAAAGCGGTCATGGAAGTAAAAGCGCAAAAACCGTTGGTCGTTTCCATGGGCGATTATGCAGCGTCAGGAGGTTATTACATCTCGTGCGCAGCTAATAAGATTATTGCCGAACCTACCACACTCACGGGTTCTATCGGAGTTTTCGGGATTGTGCGTAATTTCGCAGGTACGGCAAAGTTACTTGACGTTACAACTGATATCGTAAAGACGAATACGTATGCGGACTTTGGGGACTTTACCCGCCCCATGCGTGAAGACGAACAAGTGCTCATGCAGCGAAACGTCGAACGTACGTATGATTTATTTTTGACACGTTGCGCAGATGGGCGCGGACTTCCCAAGGATTCCATCGACCACATCGGGCAAGGCCGTGTCTGGACAGGCGAACAAGCTATGGAACGCGGGTTGGTCGACCGTCTCGGAGGTCTGGAAGTCGCCATTGCCGAAGCAGCCTCCTTGGCTGGCATCTCGGATTACACGACTTACAAAGCAAATGAAGAAAAGGATTTCCTGACAAAGTATATGGAAAAGGCGTTAGGCGAAGCCAAGTTCTCCCTCCTCCAATCTATTTTGGGGAATGAGGAATTTGCTCTTTACAAAACCCTTCAAGAAATGAAACACACGACCGGCATCCAAGCACGCATGCCTTACACCGTGCAAGGATTGTAACGCAGCGATAGCATATCCGCATACGAATGCGGAGGCATAGAGCTTTTAGTAGGTACTCTATGTCTCCGCATTTGTTTATATTTGTGGAGTGCGATGATGCAGACTCTCAGAGGAATGATAAGATTTCTTTCCGTCGCTCTGCAAGCATTCGTATTTGCAATTTTACACCTATGACCTTTCCCATTTATAACTATAATTACCGGAAATGACGGCGTAAATTCCGACAATTATAACTTAGTTTTTTCGTTTCATTTACACAACAAGAGGCTGTCTCACGACAGCCTCTTGTCTAACCATTTAACATTTTCAACATTATTATAAAAAACCACAGTGCAAAATATAACTAATTGTCAATAATATATTTCCTTTTACGCTGCAAATATACGTTTTTTCTATCAAATTGCAGTTACAGACGCATGAAAAAATACGTGGATCAGTACTTTTTCTTCCGTCCTTTTCCTTTTGGGTGCTCCGCACGGCGGCTTTTGCGCTTCGGATTCCCGGTAATTGCCTCGACCGACACCTTCCGATTGCCCACGTGCAAGACGCGAAAACCAGAGATGACCCGCTCGGCTTCTGCATTTAAGACATCGAACGTAGAGTAGAGTTTCTTCACTTCGATATGGCGCATTCGGATGCCTCCGCCCACTTGTTGATACACCAGCTTGATAAGCGAATCCGGTCCTAAGCCGTCAATACCGCCCAGGTTCAGCCGCAAATGCGTATAGCCATTGTTGTTTTCCGTCTCTTTCTTGGCTTTTTTCGGTGTTTCGTTTTTCGCTTTCCGGGTCTTCGGTTCGTCATCCAACGCTTGGATATCGCCATTGTTCTTGTAATATTCAATCATGCGGTTGAATTCAAGCGAGACGATACGCTTGATAATATCCTCCTTGTCAAGCCAATCCAGCTTACGGAAGATTTGCGGCATAAGGTCGGCAATCTCCTCTTCGTCCACCTTTACCCGTTCGATTTCGTCCATGAAGTTGAAGAGTTGCTTCGTGCAAACTTCCTTTCCAGTCGGTACTTTCCCAGCTTCAAACCGTTTATTGATAACCGATTCAATATCGCGTATCTTTCTTTTTTCGCGCACGTGGCAAATGCAGATAGAGATACCCGTCTTACCCGCACGCCCTGTCCGTCCGCGTCGGTGCGTATAGGATTCGACATCGTCGGGGAGACCATAATTGATCACATGCGTCAAGTCGTCGACATCCAGCCCACGTGCAGCCACATCGGTAGCTACCAGCAATTGTAGATGGCGGATACGGAACTTTTGCATCACATAATCCCGTTGCGATTGGCTAAGTTCACCATGCAGCGCATCTGCATTATAACCGTCGCGTATCAGTTTGTCGGCGATTTCTTGCGTTTCTTTGCGCGTACGGCAAAAAACGATGCCATAAATATTGGGATAATAATCGACGATACGTTTTAACGCCAAGTATTTATCTTGCGCGCGTACCATATAATAAATATCGCGGATATTCTGATTTCCTTCATTCTTACGCCCGATGACAATTTCCTTTGGGGCATGCATATATTGCTTGGCAATGGAAGCAATGCCTTTGGGCATCGTGGCCGAGAAGAGCAACGTATGGCGTTCGGCAGGAAGGGCATCGAATATCGCGTTGATGCTATCCGTGAACCCCATGTCCAGCATCTCGTCCGCCTCATCCAATACCACGTTAGAGACGCCGCCCAAATCCACTTTTTTACGGCGCATCAAGTCGATCAACCGTCCGGGCGTAGCCACCAAGATATGTACGCCCTTCTGAAGCATGTTGATTTGACTCTCAATGCTTGAACCGCCATAGACAGGCAACACCCTGAGGCGGGTAATATATTTGGAATAATCCTTCAAATCATCTGCAATCTGCAAGCACAATTCGCGCGTGGGGCATAATACCAATGCTTGCGGATAAGTATCTTCGACCACCACCCGTTGCAACAAAGGCAAGCCATACGCGGCCGTCTTTCCCATACCTGTCTGAGCCAGCGCAATGACATCGTCTTTTCCTTCCAATAAAATAGGAATCACTTCTTCCTGCACCGGCATCGGAGCTTCATAACCTAATTCTTGGATTGCGCGCAAGATAGGTTCGGCAATCCTCAATTCTTCAAATGTCTTCAAACTATGTGTATTTGTAAATATATAAAATGCTTAAGCGGGTGCAAAGATACGCAATCCTGTCTACTTTAGCAATATTTCGCGCAAACGGGTTTGGTCATCCGGAGAGAAATGCAACTCTTTCGCGGTATATGCTTGGAAGGAGCCGTACTTTCGGTCGATTTCCTCGTAGGCAATGTCCAAGAAACTCTCTTTGGCCGATAGGAGCACCGTAATGGTCTCTTGCGCGTCCGTGCTCATCGAGCAGGCATCCTTTGCAAAGAACCCGACGTCAATGTAATGATTAGAAGCCATATAGTCGCGCATCACGCTTTCGCGCGGGACATCCAGCAGGGTAAGCAGCACGGAAGAGAGGAAACCAGCCCGGTCTTTTCCCAAATCATCCTGTATCAAAATCGGGTAATTTGCCTCGTCCAAGAAGAGATGCAGCGCATCGCCGAACGCCTCATAATCCTGGGTAACGAACTGGAGGTATTTGTCTTCCATATATAATATGCCATCTTGCTTACGGAGTGTATTTGCCCGCAAGCGTTTCATCATCTCCTTTGTATCGCCATCGGATATGGGCATGCGCACCACCTTAGCCGATGCGAAAGAGACAGGTGCCGTCGCGGCCTCTTCCTCCGTGCGAAGGTCGAGGATCGTACGGATGCCGATGTCGTGCAAACGGATAGAATCCAAATCGTCGAACCGTTCGATGGAACCAGATCGATACACCATGCCCCATCTTATTTGCATTCCTTTGTCGGTATAATATCCACCCAAATCGCGGAAATTCTGGATATTGTCCATGAAAGAGTAGCGCGCGCTCACGTCGTATTGGTATTGCCCGTCGAAAACCAGGCGGAAATACAAACGTTTTAAGTTATCATTGGTGATGAATGTAGTTACACCTTCTTCGATTTTTGCCGATAAATCCGGGACGGACATATCAAACTCCTCGGGCGTCGAGGAGGCATATATTTGCACCTGCCCTTTCAGCTGGGGAGCCGTTTCCCATTTGAGGATATAGTTGCCCACTTCATCCCGCACGCAAACCACGCGGATGTCACCTCTTTTCGGCGTACATCCCGCGAGCCACACCAGCATCCAACCTATCAAGCTTAACGCACACCATTTCATACGATGAACCTTTTACCTTTGTTTTCTGGCAAAGATAAACGAATACGCGGTTATCTTTTCCGCCATTAGGCTAATTTAACCCGCTTTTTAGAGTTGGTAATTCTTGGCGAAATCCGGCGAGACGTAATTGTCGATCTGTTGGCATACTTCGCTGGCCAAATCCAATCCGCACCGGACGATCTTCTGCCAATCTGCTTCGCCAAGGGTGTCTAAATCCGCCTTCCGGATGTCGTACTTCAAGAGTCCGTAGAGGATACCGGCATTGAAGTTATCGCCCGCCCCTATCGTACTAACCGGCTGGATGAAAGGCGTATCAAAATGGGCCTTCACCCGTTTGGTACGAAGTTCCACGCCCTTGCTTCCGCGCGTCATCAGGAAATTCTTGCAATAGACACGGATATGCTCTTCATAGACTTTATCCACTTCGCTTTCTTGGAAAAGGTTCTCGAAATCTTCATCTGAACCACGGATAATGTCGGCAAATTCGAAATTTTCGAGCAAAGTCGGAGTCAAATAGATTGCCTCGTGCAGATGCGCCTTCCGGAAATTCGGGTCATAATAGATGATCGCCCTCCGCTCGGCGGCATATTCAATGAACTCGCGCACCCTTTTCCGAAGCGCGGGGTCGATACAGAAATAGGAACCCATGATGAAAATATCATCCTCGTTGATAGGAGGGAAAGGGACGTCCAACCGTTGGCTGGGGAAACTCTTATAAAACGTATAATGGGCATTCTGCCGCTCGTCGAGGAATGCCAGCGAAATAGGGCTTTTCCCGTCGGGGAAGAAATCGATGTATTGCGTGGAAATATGGTTTTCTTCCATGAAAGAACGGATGAGGTCGCCCACATAATCTTTCCCCAACTCGCTGATAAATAACACCTCTTTACCCAACCTGCCCAACGAGACAAGCGCGTTGAATACCGATCCGCCCGGGACTGCGGCATAGGGCCGGTTCTCCCGAAAGATAATATCTAAAATAGTTTCTCCGATACCGATGATTTTCCTCATGTGCGTCTCCTTTCCGTTGGTTTATTTTTCTTCTTGGCTTTGCGCGCGGCTTTTCGAACCTAAATAGCCGCCATGGTGCCGCTTGGCGTATTCGCGGTTGGTAAACCCGATTTTCTTCATGGTGCGCACGACGAGGATATCGCCGATAACGGTCATGACCGTGGTCGAGGTCGTAGGCGTCAACCCTAACGGACATACTTCGGCCGGCGCGCCGGTAGGCAAGCAGATAGCAGCTTCTCGGGCAAGTTCGCTTTCCGGATTCCCGGTAATGACGATGAATTTCATCTCGGGCACCAAACCGCGCGTCAGGTCGACCAGCTCGACCAGCTCTCTTGTCCGGCCGGAATTGGATACCAACAACATCACGTCATTCTCCCGCACGATGCCCAAATCGCCATGTTGCGCCTCGCTGGGGTGGAGGAAAGAAGCGGGGGTACCGGTCGAGCTGAAGGTCGTGGCCATGTTCATGGCGATTTGCCCTGCCTTTCCCATGCCGCTGGTAATCAGTTTTCCGCCCCGATGGTGTACATATTCGATGATTAAATCCGTCGCCCCTTCGTAATCCGAATCCAACGGGATGTTGCGCACCGCATTTGCCTCTTGCGTCAAAATGTCTGCTATTTCTTCGTTTACCATTGTCTTGTTTTTATTTGATTGTAGGCACAAAACTACAATATTTTTCGTACATGGCAAGGATAAAAGGAAAATGGAGGAGTAAAATTCTTGTGTAATCCGGATCATCCCAACCTTCACGGGTACGTTTTTAACAGAGAAGGGACAAAAAGACGAAGAAACCATGCGTCCTACCAGGTAGGAATGTTTCCCGGTCTCGCGGAGAAAGAATCCTACCAGGTAGGAATGTTCCCCGGCTTCGCGGAGAAAGAATCCTACATTGTAGGAATGTTTCCCGGCTTCACGGAGAAAGAATCCTACATTGTAGGAATGCTTCCCGGCTTCACGGAGAAAGAATCCTACATTGTAGGAATGCTTCCCGGCTTCACGGAGAAAGAATCCTACATTGTAGGAAAGTTTCCTCCGATCGCCTGCACACCACGCTTTCCCCTTTTTTCATCGCTTCCTTTTTCTTTTCACCATCTTTTCCTATCTTTGCGTCGATATTAATCAAAATAAACACGTATAAACCATGAAAAAAATCGGAATACTGCTGGCGATATTATGCTTAGGCACTTGTGCATGGGCTGAAAACGGATGGAAAGAGACACGAAATGTGATTTTCCGTCCAGACAATTCTACAAAAGTGCAATTGCTGCGACCCGACGAAAGCGTCCAGGCGATTGTCAAGTTGACACAAACGAATGTCCCGACACGCAAGTATTTGCGCGTCGTAGGAAATATCCAAATGCCCGCGCCTTTCGAACAAAGAGGCGAAGAGATGTTCCGCCGGGCGGAATACTTAATCGACGACAACTTGGATTCCCTCGTCCGGAAACAAGATACTTATTCGCTCTATTTCAAAGGCAATGGAGAAGAGTTCGAGCGGTATGCATATTACCGTATAGAGCAAAAGCAGTTCAAACCGGGGCGGTTGGAAATCCAAGTGCCGGTCGTTCGTCAACAGGAACTGAACATATTGCCTTCGGGCGAGTTTGGCCTCGAGCTGGAGGTATTTTACAATAAGCCGGGACGGGCAGCCGAGGACATTTACGATGCGCCCGATTCCATCCTGTTCATGCCGATTCCGGCGGGTACGTCCGATTACCGGGAAGTAAAACAGAGTTTCCTATTGCCCGAAAACGTGGCTTGTATCCTGTTGCGCGTCGGCGGGCATCTGTTTTCGGGCGAATGTTGGGTAGAAGCGCCCCGTTTATACCAAGAAGGAAAACAAATCGCCCAAATACCGTTCGTGAAACACGCTCAACGGACGGACGAGAAGAATTATTGGGTGGGCGTGAACTTGGCGACCCGCAGTTGGCCGCGCTGGAGCTTGAAACGGAATAGACAACCTATCTTCGAGGGCAACATCTTCGACCGCGCCTCGAACGTGGCCGATTTCTACATCCCGCTTCCCGCCGATACGAAACCAGGCGACCGGCTCGAACTCTCGCTCCGGAAAGAGGCGCACCGGGCGGCTTTTCCTTACGAACTCCGTTCCATTGAGGTGATTGAAGAGACGGCCCGTCCGTTCGAAGTCATCAGCGTGCCCCGCTTCGTGCGCCAGGAGAGCGAGTTCGGCGTGCTCGTAGAGACAAACCAGCCGAATGTACGCCTGCAAGTCCAGGCCAAAGGAAGTAAACCCTCCGAACAAATCATCGAATTTGCCGAAGAAGGATTGCATGTGGTGCAGCTCCGGGCAGATGAAGCCGGGCAATCCATTCCTTTGTCGTTTGAATCAGCAGGGCAAGTCATACGAGATACCGTTTGCCAAGTCATTGCGCAGACGGGCGCACCGGTTTATATCTCTTCGGGCGACGAGATCTATATGGATAAGGAATACGGCATCTACGATTATTTCTTTAAATGGTACGTTTCGCAACGCGTCGGGAACTGGTATCAATTCCGCCCCTCGTACCAATGGAGTGGATTCCGGATTGCCGACCCAGAAGTCATCCGGCACTACGTATTATTACTCGACCAACTGAAGATGCCCTACGCTTGGCAAGTGGAAGGCCGCACGTTGGCCAGCACGCAAATCAATCCTTCCTTGGAGACTTTGCGGACGCCGATGTTCCGCGGGAAACAAGCGCACGAGAACGACGGAGGTTATTACTATTGGCAACATTTCAAATACCAAGGACTCTTCTCAGACATGGCAGCCCGCACCCGGCCCTACGGAGGCATCTTTGCCAAACATCGCCCCATCTATACGGACCACGGCACGTTTATCCATTACGACACCCAAGGCGTGACGGACATGGCCGACGGCGCCCAGACATTCATTGCCAACGTCCGCTCTTCGAAAGGGGAAAGCACGCGGCATACAGGCCCTTCGACACTCTTCCGCTATCTCTACCAAGCCGGGTATGAATGGCTCGGCGCCGAACAGATGTACGGACCGGAGGAGGTCATCCTTTCCGCCCTGCGCGGCGCTTCCCTTGCTTATAGCCGTCCGACGTATGGAACGCTGCACGCCATGCAATGGGGCTCGGGACCTTTCACCGATCCGCGTCATGCCCTGCGCCTTTACCTCTCGCTGGCCGTAGCTTACATGCACGGTTCTTCCCATCTCAATACCGAAGAAGCACTCTGGACAGACGAATACGCGAACGACCGCTATACGAAATCTGGACAGGAACACCTCTATGCCCAACACCAGATGCTCGATTTCCTCGAAACCCATAGCCGCCGGGGAACGTTGACGAGCCGCGTGGCCGTCCTTCAAGGCAAGAACGACGCGTGGAAATCCTTCGGGCGCGGCCCGCTTTGGTCGCAAGAGGGCGATAAATGGAAATTCAATGCCGCATGCGAGAGCTTCGACCTGCTCAAGGTATTCTATCCTGACAACATCATCGATGGATGCAGTCCGGAAGGATGGTTCACGACCACGCCCTATGGCACCATCGATTTACTTCCCGTCGAAGCGCCGCAAGATGTCATGGACCGTTACCGCGCCCTCATCTTCTTGGGTTGGAATACCTACGATGCTGATTATTTCGAGCGTATCCGGAAATATGTATTCAACGGCGGGACGCTCTTGCTCTCGGCCGCCCATTTGAACGAAGAGCTTCAACCCGATGTGCCGACTCGCTTCCCGAAAGACGACGCCCTGATCCGCGAACTCTTAGGAGAGGATTATGCCTCTTTGACACAAAAAGCAGAAATCCCGTATGGATTAGGCAAAGTAATCTATTTCCCGCAAAAGGCATATCCAGCCGAAGAGTGTTTACGCGAAGCCTATCAGGCAGAAATGGAAAAGATCGCCCAAGAAGCCATCGCCTCCGAACCGGAGAAAGGATGGATTGCTCCTTCTCCCGAAATCGGCTTTACGGCCTGGGACGACGCCGGGCGGCGCACCCTTTACCTGCTTAATACCGATTGGCAAAGCGACGCGGAGTGGCACCACGCCACGTTTATCTATGGCGAAAAGCAATTTACCGTTCCTGTTCGCCGGTATCATATTGAGAACATCCATTGCGCACAAGGTTTAGCCTTACGGCCTGAAGCCAATACGAGCGATGTGCTCTCGATGGATAAGACCGACGACGGTTGGAAAGTCCGCGTACAAACCACCGGAAAAGATACACTTCACTGGATGAACGCCTTGACGGGAGCGACGGGAGACCTCGCCATAACCGATGCAGGAATCCACGAACTGGTGATAAAATGAATACGCAGGGTGAAAAGGAAGCCGAATTAATCCGCCGAATCGCTTTTCTGAATGATGAAGAAGCATTCCGCGCCTTGTTCTATGATTTCTTTTCACCCTTGTGCGTCTTTGCGCGGCGTTATCTCGACTCGATGGACGATTGCGAGGACGTCGTGCAGGAAGTATTTTACCGGATTTGGAAGAACCGGGCGCAATTGCATATCGAAACGTCTGTCCGGAATTTCCTCCTGACCAGCGTCCGGAATGCATGCTTGGATTCTTTACGACGAGACATGGCGGAGGAAAGTTGGATCGTCCACCTACAAGAAAATCGCGAAGAGGCCGACACGTCCGACCTCTATACAACGCACGAATTGGAAGAACTCCTCCGGACGGCTTTAGGGAAATTGCCCGAACCCATTGCCGAGACATTCCGCCTCAACCGCTTCGAAGGAAAAACGTATACGGAAATCGCGAGCGAGAAAGGGCTATCAGTCAAGACCATCGAGGCGTACATCTCGAAAGCCCTGCGCCATCTCCGGAAAGAACTGAAGGATTATTTGCCTTTTTTCATAGGGATTTTAGGATAATTAGATAGGGTAAGCAATCGTAGGCTTCGTCAATGAAATAGAAAAAGGATTATGATGAACGAAGAGGACAAGAAAATAGAAGATTGGTTAGGGCGCTTGCAGATGCAACGCGACATAGATGTAGATAAGAATTGGAAGCGTTTGCACGGGCGCATCCATCGGGAGGAAACGAAGCGACGCTGGCTCCACATCGCGTATCGGGCGGCGGCCATCCTGCTCTTGCCCACCCTCATTCTTTCCGGTTATTTATATCATCGGGTCGATCAATTGGAATCCCTGCCCATCGAACAAGTCGAACTGACTACGGCCTACGGGGTTGTCTCCAAAGTCCAGCTCTCGGACGGTTCGGAAGTATGGTTGAATTCCGGCTCGACATTAAGCTATCCCAAACGGTTCGAGGGCGATAAACGGACGGTGTTCCTCTCGGGAGAAGCCTATTTCCACGTCTCGTCCGACCGCGCGCACCGCTTTGAAGTCCAGACTTCGCACGGGTTGGTCGTAAGCGCCTACGGGACGGAGTTCAACGTCCAGGCCTATGAAGATGAAACCAATATCATTGCCACGCTGGCCAACGGGCATATCGAAGTCGAACATACGAATACGAACCAACGAGAAGACCTACAACCCGGCGAACAATTAGTTTACACCAAAAGCGAAGGCAAGATGCAAACGAAGGAAGCCAGCCTCCTGGCCGAAACCGCCTGGCGGGAAGGCAAAATCATGTTCCGCCGGACGCCCATGCAAGAGGTAGTCCGCCAACTCTCGCGCCACTTCAATGTCGACATCCAATTGCAAGGCAAAGAACTCTATACATATACCTATTCGGCCACATTCACGACCGAAACCCTCACGGAAATCCTGGATTTGCTGGAGAAAACCGCCCCTATCCGGTGCGAAGTCATCCATCCGGAGCCGACCGCCAACTATGCTTTCTCGAAAAAGAAGGTACTCATCCACGCGTTGCCCTAAGGAAAAACTTCCACAGACGGAGCGGAAAGTTCCGTCCCTCCGAGGAAAAACTGGAAAAGATACGGGGAAATCTCTATCTTTAGGTTAAAGATACATATCTTTAGGCTGCAGATACGTATCTTTAGGTTGCAGATATATATCTTTAGGCTAAAGATAGAGTTTTTCTCGGATGTTTTAAACTTTTGGAAGGAGGCTTTCGAAGTATATGTCCGGGCTTTTGAAAAATAAATCCGGGACAAATCGAAAAAAGTTGGGATTTCGCGTAGGGTATCGCCCGACTGGTTTCGTCAATATAGCAAAGACATTTTAATAATAACTTTACAAACACGAAATATCATGAAGCAAGAAACGGATACAGGATAGAAAAACAAAAGCGGAGACATAGGCGTGCCTCCGCATGTAAACCCCTGCTGCCTTGTACGAACATCCTACCTTTCGAGAGGCAGCACGATAGATAAACGAGTATTTACCCTAAAGATTTACACTGTAAAAGTATGAAGAAAATAATAACACTTCCATGTTTTAAGTCATCTTATGATTTATTACCTAAAATACCTATGCGTATGCGGATCACATCATTATTGTTAGCCGGTTTTCTGGTGCAGACACAAGCCGCCCCGCTTGCCTCGCAAGAAGCACGCATCTCGTTGGAGATGAAGAATACAACGGTAGAAAAAGTATTGGACGAAATCGAGGCGAAGTCCGATTACTCCTTTCTCTACAATCATACATTGATTAATGTAGACCGGAGGGTCTCGATCGATGTCGACGCGAAAGACATTGAATCCGTCCTCCATACCCTGTTCGACGGCACGGATGTCGTTTATACCATCCGGGATAACCAAATCATCCTGAGCCGGAAGGAATCCAATCGGGCCGGAAACCGTCCGACGCAAGAACCCCAACAACGGAAGATGGTGAGCGGCGTGGTAGTAGATGCCTCCGGCGTGCCCGTAATCGGTGCCAATATCTACGAGAAAGGGACGACCAATGGCACCATCACCGACATGGACGGCCGCTTCTCGCTGGAAGTAAGTCCCAACTCGACCCTCGAAATCTCCTACATCGGCTATACGAACCAGACGATTAAAGTAGGCACACAAACGAACTTCAACATCACCCTGTCTGAAGATTCCAAGGCATTGGAAGAAGTGGTTGTGGTGGGGTATGGAACACAGAAGCGAATTAACCTAACCGGTTCAATCGGTACCGTTAAGACGGATGAAGTATTAAAGTCCCGCCCGGTTACGAATGTGCAAGAATTGTTATCCAGTTCCGTGCCCGGCATGGTGGTAACGAAGGGGAGCGGAGCTGCAGGTTCAGGAGCCAGCATCAATATCCGAGGAACTTCTACGATTGGAGATAGTTCAGGCGTATTGGTGATTATCGATGGCATGCCTGGTAACATCTACACTTTGAATCCGAATGATATTGAAAGCATTTCAGTATTGAAGGATGCGGCTTCGGCGGCTATCTATGGTTCACGTGCCGCCAATGGCGTCATCTTGATTACCACTAAAACGGCTAAAGCCATGGATAGACCGGTGATAGAAGTATCGAATACGATTGGTATCCAAAGCCCTCAATTCAAATTAGACTTTGTAGGAGCGGAAGATTTCATGCGCTTATACGACCAAGCCATGGTGAACGACGGAAAACAACCTATTTATGGGGAACAAGGATTAGCCGATTTGCGGGCAGGGAAATACGTAAACAACCAATGGTATAAGGAAATCTACCGAAAGAATACCATTATTAATAATACACACGTAGCGCTTTCAGGTAAGGAAAAGTCGATATCATATCGTTTCTCCATCTCCAATGACTATCAGGATGGAAACTTGCCGAACAATAGCTACAATCGTTTGATCTTTAAACCCGATTTACGATTCCAGCTCTTGAAGAACTTGGAAGCACACGCCAGCTTGCAATACACGCAAACGAATATCACGAATCCAAACGGAGGAACCACCATTTGGCAACAACAAGCTGCCCGAATCTCTCCGATTACGCCGATTTATAATTCGGATGGTTCGTATGCTACAGGAGGCGCAATGGGAGGAAATCCGGTGGCCGGTGTGAATGAAGCGGGTTATTCGAAAGAACGGCATAAAGAGATTATGGCTATCTTCGATGTGACTTATTCTCCGATAAAGGATTTGAACTTAAAAGCGAATATCTCGACTTATTCACATGACCAAGATAATAAAGACCGCGCTTATACCTATTATTTATATAATGAAGATGGAAGCGTGGCCAAGACAGAGAACTTGGTTTCTTCGTTGAAGGAGACAACTACCTATAGCTTCCGTACGCAATTGCAATTTACGGCGGATTATGCTTTTAAGATAAAAGAAGACCATAACTTCAAAGTCCTGGCCGGCTATTCGCAAGAATACTATAAAGGCGATGGTTTCTGGGCTTCACGAGAAGACCTTCCATTTAGCAACATTGATGTATTAAACACCGGAAGTAGCAACAAACAAAACGGAAGTGCAGATAGTGATAATAATGAATATGCCAACGACGTAGCCGTACAATCCTGGTTCGGACGTTTTAATTACGATTACCAAGGCAAGTATTTGTTTGAAGCCAGTGTTCGTGCGGACGGCTCTTCCCGTTTTGCGGAAGGACATCGTTGGGGCGTTTTCCCTTCGGTATCGGCCGGTTGGAATATCCATCGGGAAGCATTTATGGAATCGGCGAGCGATTGGTTATCGGAATTGAAATTGAGAGGTTCTTATGGTGTATTAGGAGATGCTGAGAAGGTAAGTTATTACGCCACGGCCCAAATACTTTCTTATGATCCGAAGATTTATACATTCGGAGGAGCTTTAGTCGGCGGAGCTTATAATAATAAAGCGGTTAATCCAGATATTACTTGGGAGCGTTCCAAATATACAAACATCGGTTTGGACTTAGGCATTTTGGACCAAAAGGTTAAGCTTACGGCCGAGTATTTTATCAATCTCCGTGATGACATTCTTTATACTCCGCCCGTACCAAGTGAATTCGGCTTAGATGCACCTTATTCAAATCTCTTGAAGATGAAGAATCAAGGTATGGATATTACGGTGGCTTACCAAGACCAAAGTGGCGACTTCAATTGGGGTATGGATGTCAATTTAGGTTATTCCAAGAATAAAGTATTGGAAATGGGCGAATCGGACAGATGGATTGAAGGAAGCCAAAGCAACGAAGTAACTTATTTGAACGACCAATACAAATTGCCGTTCGGTTATGAAGCCATCGGTTTATTCCAAAGCGAAGAAGAGATTGCCAACTCGCCTGACCAAGGAAATGTATTACCGGGAAATATCAAATACAAAGACCAGAATGGCGATAATGTCATTGATGGAGACGACCGCGTGGTATTAAACCGGAAGATTCCTGTAAACTTAGGTATCAATCTTTCGTTTGGTTGGAAGAACTTCGATTTCTCGATGAATATGTATGGAAAGCTGAACACCAAGAAATACCTCCAATCGTATGAAGGTTGGGCGTTCTACTTGTCGGATAATGCCCGTCCAATGCACCTGGATGCATGGACTCCCGATAATCCGGATGCCTCTTATCCGCGTCTGACGTTATCGAATACTTCCAACGATTACGACTCTCGTTATAATAGCTTCTGGTTACGCAAAGCGGATTACTTAAAGATCCAGAACGTGCAAGTGGGTTATACCGTACCGAAGTCTGCTTTAGAGAAAGTACATATCCAATATTTGAGGTTGTATTTGTCCGGACAAAACTTAGCCACGATTACAGGATATGACGGTTTCGACCCGGAAGGTGGATGGTATCCATTAGCAAGAACATTCTCATTTGGTTTTAATCTTCAATTTTAAATAGGCATGAATATGAAAAAGATAATATTATTAGTAGCTTCTACTTTCGTATTGGGTAGTTGTTCCGATTTCTTAGATAGAGAACCTTTATCGCAAGCTTCTGAAACGACCTTCTGGCAAACCGAAGCGGATGCAGAGGCCGGTGTGAATGCTTTATATCCTTTATTACCTGGTCAACGTGATTTCTGGCGGGATTGCGAATCGGATAATTCCTTAATGACCAATGCATGGGGCGAAAGCGGCTTGGGTTATATTTGCCAAGGTTCGCATAATGCTGCCACAGGTTATTTGATGGAAGAATGGACATACGACGATATCCGGAGGATTCTCTACTATTTGGATAAATTGTCGGGCATGAACATCGATGAAGCCAAGAAGCAACGTTTCGAAGGCGAGGCTCGTTTTATCTTGGCTTTACGTTATTATCGCATGACACGTCACTTCGGCGATATTCCTTTGATCAAAGAAAAACCGATTGATTTGGAAGAAGCCGCTTTGGCTCGTTCGCCTAAACAAGAGGTATTGGATTATGCGCTTGAAAATGTAAACAAGGCGATTGAATATTTGCCCGAGACTTATTCAAGCGAAGATGCCGGCCGAATTACAAAAGGAGCCGCATTGACCTTAAAGGCAGACATGTATTTGGATATGGCCAGCTGGGCGAAATTCCACCATGGCGAGGCAGCTACCGATTTATGGAGGGAAGCAGCTAATGCGGCCAAAGCCGTAATCGACTTAGGTTTGTATAGTCTGGAAGAAGATTTCGCTTATCTCTTTACCGCAGAGGCGAACAACAACAATACAGAGGTTATTTTGGCGCATCAATATATGGAGAATGAAATTACGCACATGCTTCCGCTTTTGGCTTCTCCGGTCGGTACAGGTGTTACGGGACAAGGTTGGGCAAGCTTTTGTCCGACACGCCAATTGGTCGATTCGTATGAATGTACGGATGGGAAAAGCATTTACGAATCCGAATTGTACGACATGAATAATCCATGGGAAAACCGTGACGCCCGCTTGAAGAAGACGTTTTTCCTCCCAGGATACGAATGCCTTCGTCCGGATGGCTCTTATAGCCCTTATATGCCACATCCTGCTTATAATAAGGATGAACGAATTAACCATGAAGGAGGTGGTATAACAGGATACATGTATTTGAAATACAACGATCCGACGTTGGAAAAGATCGATCAAGCATGGATGAATTACAGTCTTTACCGCTATGCCGAAGTGCTATTGATTTATGCGGAGGCATTGAACGAAGTTGAACCAACCAACTCTCAAATCGCTTGGGCAGTAAACCAAGTACGCGAACGGGCGGGATTGCCGGGCGTGGATAACTTATTAGGAAACCAGGAGGCGATGCGTGAAAAGATCCGGGAAGAACGTCGACACGAATTTGTGTGCGAGCATAAACGTTATTTCGACATTCTGCGTTGGAAAACGGCTGAAATTGTGTTGAACGAACCAGGTTATGGCATCAATGAGGATGAAACGGCACCGATCGGAGATTATAACCAGCCGATGTTCTTGGGACAAAACCGTACGTTCGACCCGGCCAAGCATTATCTCTGGCCAATTCCACAATCTGCCCGCGATAAGAATCCGAACTTAACGCAAAATCCGAATTGGTAAAAATGAAAAAGGAGCTGGGCAAAAAAGGGGAATGAACTTGAGAAAAGTTGCTGAACCGCCTATGAATTCTTCAAATATCGTCGATGTTTTTATATCTTCAAGTTGCAGATACACATCTTTAGGCTAAAGATACACAAATATCGACGATATTCGAAGAAAACATAAAGAGGACGCAAACTTTTCTTCGGTTCCTTTTCCTTTTTTCTCGGTAATAAATTAACTTAGCATCCAAAAATCAACAGAGAATCTATGGTATCTAAATTAAAATTATTGGTTATAAGCCTTTTAGGAGCCTGTTCGATGTCTGCCCAAGAATGGGTGCCATCCGATTGGCCAACCTTGAAAAAATACGACGGGGAGCATTTGTATCAAATCGCGTTGCCGCTGGGCGGAATCGGGACAGGGACGGTTTCGCTGGGCGGACGGGGCGAATTGCGCGATTGGGAGCTGATGAACGTCCCGGCCAAGAAGTATAGCACGGTGACGCCGGGCAACAATGCGCCCTTCTTTGCCGTCTATGCCAAACCGCAAGGCGAGGCGGCTTCGACTACTTTGCTCGCCGGTCCGCTTTATCCGCAAGAGTATCTGCATTACGAAGGACGGCCGGTGGACCATCACGGGATGCCCCGCTTTGCCGAGGCTTCGTTTGAGGCGGCTTATCCTTTCGGGCAGGTTCATCTATCAGACAAGGAATTGCCTATAAAAGTAACCATTAAAGGATTTAATCCATTGGTGCCGGGCGATGCCGATGCCAGCGGGATGCCGGTGGCCGTCCTTTCGTATGAAATAGAGAATACGACGGACAAACCGATGGAGGTCTCCGTATGCGGTTCGCTCCGCAATTTCATCGGAAAAGATGGGAGCCGGTTTACCTCGAATTGGAAAGGTGATTTCATTCCAATCGGAGCTAAACAAAATAAGAACGAATACCGTACGCAAGATGGCTTGAAGGGCATTTACTTCTATTCGGATGGCGTGGAGAAAGAAGACCCAGCCTGGGGAACGATGGCTTTGACTACGCAAGCGGACGGGCAAGTCTCCTATCGCACCTCGTCTAAACCAGACGATTGGAACAATGCCATCCTGAACTTCTGGGACGATTTCTCGGACGATGGCCTGATGACGGAGCGGACAGAACCCATCCGGGAAGACGACCCAATGGCTTCTTTGGCGGTTAAGAAGGAAATAGCGCCGAAAGGAAAAGCGACGTTCACCTTCTATCTGACTTGGAACTTCCCGAACCGGAAAGCTTGGTCGGAAACCATCGTAGGCAATTATTACAGTACGCAATACGCCGATGCCTGGGATGCAGCGCAAAAGATTGTGCCCCAAATCCCGCAATTAGAGCAAGAGACGCTTTCCTTTGTGAACGCCTTCCTCGCAAGTACTTATCCGGAGGAGGTGAAAGAGGCGGCTTTGTTCAATTTGGCTACACTTCGTTCGCAGACCGTTTTCCGGCTTCCCAGCGGGCATTTGATGGGTTGGGAAGGTGTAATGGACCGTTTCGGTTCGTGCCAAGGTTCGTGTACGCATGTCTGGAATTATGAAGTGGCTACACCTTACCTCTTTGGCGATTTGGCCCGGACGATGCGCGACGTGGAACTGAACTATGCCACCAAGGAAAACGGATTGATGAACTTCCGCGCTGCTCTCCCACTCTCGGAAGCCGCAAAAGGCAATGCCGCCGCGGCCGACGGGCAGATGGGTTGCGTCATGAAGATGTACCGCGAATGGCAACTCTCGGGCGATCACGCTTTCCTCGAAAAGAACTGGGAACAAACCAAGAAAATCCTTTCCTACGCCTGGACGGAAAAGGGCTGGGACGGAAATCAGGACGGCGTGATGGAAGGTTCGCAACACAATACGATGGACGTAAACTATTTCGGCCCCAATCCGCAAATGGGCTTTTGGTACATGGGAGCTTTACGTGCAGCGGAAGAAATGGCCAAGGCTATGGACGATAAAGCTTTTGCCAAGAAATGCCATGAATTGTTTGAGCAAGGCAGTGCTTGGATGGACGCGAATCTCTTCAATGGTGAATATTACGAACATAAGATAACCGACCCGAAGACATTCGAATTCCTCGACATGGACGACCCGAACGTCCAAATCCCCGCTTTTCAATTGGGTAAAGGATGCTTGGTAGACCAGTTGGTAGGGCAATACATGGCGCATATCTGCGGTTTAGGCTATTTAGGGAATAAGGAACATATCCGTACGACACTAAAGAATATCATGAAATACAACTACGTCCCGGATTTCAGCCGGCACTTTAACAATATGCGTTCCTACGTCATGGGCGATGAAGCCGGCCTCCTGATGGCCTCTTGGCCCAAAGGACGATTGGAAGTGCCTTTCCCCTACTTTGCCGAAGTGATGACGGGCTTCGAATATTGCGCCGCCGTAAGCATGCTTTATGAAGGTATGGAAGACGAAGCTTTGACCTGTATCCGCGCTATCCGCGACCGCTTTGATGGAGCGAAACGGAATCCATTCAGCGAAGCAGAGTGCGGACATCATTACGCCCGTTCGATGGCCAGCTGGGCGGCAGTATTGGCGTTGAGCGATTTCCATTATTCCGGAGTGGAACAACAAATGAGCTTCACCTCCCAGCCCGGCACCTATTTCTGGAGCAACGGTTCGGCGTGGGGACTTTGCACCATTTCCGCTTCGAAGGCGACACTGAAAGTCCTCAAGGGCTCTCTGTCGTTGAAGAAATTCCAAGTAGGAGATAAAACCATCAAGTTGAAAAATGTAAATCTGAAAGCGGGCGATGAAAAGACGATGGAATTATAATAGAACGTACGCCTTATTCCAACCGTTCTTAATCTGCCTCATGGCTTTGAGCCTGTTTTCGTCTTGTGGCAAAGAGAAAATAGATTCGAACGGAAAAGAATCATGGCAAGCGGAATTGGAAGCACAACTTCCGCTTTTAGGGCATCGAAACTGGATAGTTGTTACCGACATGGCTTACCCTTTGCAATCAAGAACCGGCGTACAGACGCTTTATGCCGACGCGCCTTACGAGGAAGTGCTGCGTTTCGTCGACCAGACCATTGCCCAACATCCGCATGTCTCGCAAATCGTTTACCAAGATGAAGAACTGAATGCGCTCGACGAAACGCTTTGTCCCGGTATCGACGCATTCAAGGAAAGCGTGGCGAGCGTATTAGGCAAAGAAGCCATTACGTATATTCCGCATGAACAGCTCATTGCGCGTCTGGACAGCGTAAGCCAAACGTTTCAAGTAGTTATCATCAAGACGAACCTTTTGAAGCCTTATACATCGACCTTTTTTGAATTAGGTTGTAAATATTGGAAATAAATTCTTCATATCTCTTGCACTATTGGGAATTTCTGAATAACTTGCCGGGGTATTTCTTTTACGGGAATGTAGAAGAAACCCCGGTTTTTGTTTGGAATATACAATAACTAAATAATAAAAGTGAGGTATGAAAGTAAAGTATTGTTATCTTTTAGTTTGCTTGCTCTGCTGCGAGTTTTTGGCGGCGGCAAGCGTGGTGCGGGAGTCGTTGAGCTTCCAGAGTAATAAATTGGGTAAAGAGGTGCGCTATTCAATCTATCTGCCGGATGGATACGAGGATTCCACGCGCAAGTATCCGGTCCTTTACCTGCTCCACGGATGGACGGACAACGAGACGTCGTGGGTGCAAATGGGCGAAGTGCAACGCATTGCCGACGAGGCAATCGCTTCCCGCCGGGCGGCGGAAATGATTATCGTCATGCCGGATGCGGGCGAGACGTGGTACGTCAATTCCTACGACGGGAGCGTACCGTATGAGGATATGTTTTTCGAGGAGCTGATCCCTTACATCGAGAAAACCTACCGAGCCCGGGCGGACCGCGAATACCGTGGCATCGCCGGGCTTTCGATGGGCGGCTTCGGTTCTTTCCTCTACACGCTCCATCATCCCGACATGTTCACGGCCTGTGCCCCGTTGAGCGCGGCGGTTTACACGGACGAGCAGATGCAGAAGGCATTGAACACGACGCGGGGCGAATTGTTCAACAAACTATTCGGCAAGGGAAACCTGACGGAGCATTGGCGGGCAAACAGCATACTCGACCTTTTAAATAAGCTGGATACCGAGAAGCCCTGGCGCGTAGCCTATTATATTGATTGCGGCGACGAGGATTACCTGCTCCACGGCAATAATATCGCGCATGAAATCTTGCAAGAGAAGAAAATCAAGCACGAGTTCCGGGTACGCGACGGCGGGCATACGTGGACCTATTGGCGCACGGCGTTGCCTTCTGTCATGGAGTTCATGAGCGTCCGTTTCCGCCGTAGCTGACACGTTTTTTCCACGTCCGACAATGTCGGAAAAGAAGCCAGCGACGTTTTCTTCTCCTCCGACAATGTCGGAAAAGAAGCCAGCGACGTTTTCTTCTCTTCCGACAATGTCGGAAAAGAAGTCGGCGGTGATTTCTTCTCTTCCGACAGTGTCGGAAAAGAAGCCGGCCGCGTTTTCTTCTCTTCCGACAGTGTCGGAAAGGATGCCAGGCAAACTGGCATTCAAAATTTACAAGCCGACATGAAGCATTTTTCATTTGGAAACCTTACCTTTGTAAAAACTTAATCATAAAAATGAGCATGACAATGAGAAACATCAAGCAAATGCTGCCTTTCATGGCGGGATTATGGTTGCTTTCGGCCTGCGCCGGGGCACCGAAAGACACGATGGCGTACCAGAACACCATCCCTGTAGAAACGAATGACAGCCAGGAAATGATTATCGAAAAGGCGGCGCATGTGGTGCCTACGCCCAACCAGCTCAGCGCGTTAGAGAATGAATTCATCGCCTTTATCCATTTCGGGCCAAACACATTCACGAAGCGCGAATGGGGCACCGGGCATGAAGACCCGAAAGTATTCGACCTGAAGACCTTGGATACCGACCAATGGTGCGAAGCCATGAAGGCGGCGGGCATGAAGATGGTCATCCTGACCGTAAAACACCACGACGGGTTCGTGCTTTGGCAGAGCCGCTACACGACGCACGGCATCATGTCGACCGGTTTCGAAGGAGGCAAAGGCGATATCCTGAAGAACCTTTCGGCTTCGTGCCAGAAGTATGGATTGAAATTGGGCATTTACCTCTCGCCCGCCGACCTGTTCCAAATCGAAAGCAAGGATGGATTGTATGGGAATCTGAGCCAATACACGGAGCGTGTCATTCCGCGCGAAGTACCCGGCCGCCCGTTTGCCAACAAGACCACGTTCAAGTTTAAAGTGGATGATTACAATGAATATTTCCTCAACCAACTATTTGAATTGCTGACGGAATACGGTCCTATCCACGAAGTTTGGTTCGATGGCGCCCACCCGAAGCGGAAAGGCGGACAAACCTACAACTACCAAGCCTGGAAAGAGTTGATACATACTTTAGCTCCCGAAGCCGTTATCTTTGGACGGGAAGACGTGCGCTGGTGCGGCAATGAAGCCGGAGGTACGCGCCCGACGGAATGGAACGTAGTGGCTTACCAAGCGAACCCCGACACAATGAACCACTTTGCCGACATGACCGATGCCGATTTGGGTTCACGCGAGAAATTATACACCGCCAAATACCTGCATTACCAGCAAGCCGAGACGAATACCTCGATACGCGAAGGCTGGTTCTACCGCGACGATACGCACCAAAAAGTGCGGAGTGCGGACGATGTATTCGATATCTACGAACGGGCCGTGGGAGGCAATTCTACCTTCCTTTTGAATATTCCGCCGAACCGGGACGGCCGCTTCTCCGACGAAGATGTAGAAGTATTGCGCGAAGTAGGGCGGCGCATCCATGAAACATACGATGTCAATCTCTTAGCAGGAGCCAAAGGACCGAAAGAAATATTAGACGACGATCCCAATACCTTCCTGCTCTTAGATGGGAAACAAGAGATCGTCCTCTCTACCCCGAAGCCGATTACACTGAACCGCCTGCTGTTGCAAGAGGCCGTGGCCACACATAGTGAACGTGTCGAACGCTTCGCCGTAGATGCTCAAGTCGACGGGGAATGGACCGAGATTGCCACCTCGACGAACATCGGCTATAAACGGATCCTCCGTTTCCCGGACGTCACGACCGATAAGATACGCATCCGCATTCTCGAATCGAGAATGACGCCGGCCATCAGCCATATTTCCGCGCATCATTACGCCGCCCGTCCGCCTCAGTTGAGTATCGCCCAAGACAAAGAGGGGCAAATCATTATTTCGCCTAAACTCCAAGACTTCGGTTGGAATCAACACGGACAGAATGCAGCACAGAACCTGAACGTAGGCTATACAATCCATTATACAACGGATGGCACAGAACCGACGGCCCAATCGCCCAAGTATGACGCGCCATTCCTCCAAACAAAGGGAGAGATTAAAGCCGTAGCCCTGTTGAACGGGGAAACGGGCAGCATCGCCAGCGAACGGGCCGGCCTCGCCAAAAAGGATTGGAAATTAATCAAAGCGGATGGAGAAGCAGAATCCCACCCAGCCACAGCCGCCTTCGATGCGAACCCGTCCACCTATTGGAATGTGCAGAAAGGTGCTTTGCCACACCATATCGCCATCGATTTAGGTAAAACGCAAACGTTAGCAGGTTTCGCATATACGCCCCAGACCGTTAATTCGCAAGGAATGATGTCGAAAGGTATAGTGAAGACAAGCGAAGATGGCAAGACCTGGCGCACCGTCGAGAATTTCGAATTCGGAAATCTCATCAACGACCCCAGCAAACGCACCCATTTCTTCCAGCAGCCGATTTCGACGCGCTACATCCAAATTGAAGCCGTAGAAAGCACGGATGGAAAGAATTCCACTACAATCGCTGAGTTGGATTTCTATTCCAATTGATATTTTCATCAGAAATCCTTATTTTTGTGGCCGAAAATAAGGATTTCTTTTTATGGAATATATAATTAAATCTCCGGAAGGAATGTGGCAGGCGGATGTAAAGCTGCCGGCTTCGAAGAGTATTAGCAACCGGGCATTGATTCTAAATGCGTTAAGTTACAGTCCGTTCCCTATTCAAAATCTATCGGATTGCGACGATACGAACGTTCTCGTGAGGGCATTGGAATCAAACGACCGGGATTTTGATATCCAAGCGGCAGGAACGGCGATGCGTTTCCTGACCGCTTTCCTCGCTAAAATCGTAGGCGAATGGACCATCACAGGTACCGAACGGATGAAGAACCGCCCTATCCGCGCGCTGGTTGACGCCTTAAATTCACTGGGGGCACGTATTGAATACATCGAGAAGGAGGGTTTCCCTCCGCTGCGCATCTTTGGGAGCGCGCTGCAAGGTGGTGAGATCTCGCTGGCGGGTAATGTCAGCTCGCAATACATCTCTGCGCTGCTGATGATTGCTCCTACGATGGAAAATGGTTTGGTATTGCACCTGACGGGCGATGTCATCTCGAAGCCCTACATCCAACTGACTTTACAATTGATGAAACAATTTGGCGTCGAGGCTGAATGGCAAGGGGAATCGACCCTACGCGTGGCTCCGCAGAGCTATCGTCCCGTGCCATTTACTGTCGAGGCCGATTGGAGCGCCGCTTCCTATTGGTTTGAGATGATGGCGCTCAGCCGCTCGGCTCACATCCGGTTGCAAGGGTTGTTCAAGCACAGTTTTCAAGGGGATGCCATGGGGGCACGGCTCTTCAGTCAGCTGGGTGTCGGTTGCGACTTCGGCGAAGGGTTAACGCTCCGGCGGACGGGGCAAATCACCCGGAAGTTTGTGCATAATTTCGTCAACGAACCGGATTTGGCACAGACCTTTGCCGTCACCTGCGCAATGCTCGACGTCCCGTTCTATTTCAATGGCCTTCAAACGCTCCGCATTAAGGAAACGGACCGTATATCGGCCCTTAAAAATGAACTGAAGAAGTTCGGGTACGTGCTGAAGGATCCATCGGCGGGCGTACTTGCGTGGGACGGTGAGCGATGCGAGCCGGAATCCAATCCAATTATCAACACCTATGAAGATCACCGCATGGCGCTGGCTTTTGCACCCGTCGCCCTCGTCCGAAAGGAGGGCATCCGGATTTCTAATCCCTTTGTCGTCAGCAAAAGCTATCCGCATTTCTGGGAACATCTCCTCGCGGCGGGCTTTTCGGTGGAAAAATAAATTTCGACACTCAATTCCCTATTACAAAGATGTGGTATTTTATTTTGAGCTTGGTTGCACTCGGGGTAGTGGCAGCCATTTTAGGCTATTTCCGCAACCGAAAGTTGCAACGGATGTTGGAACGCGGCGAAATTAGCGAAATCCCGGAACCACGGGAGATCCCGGAGGAATGTTGTGGCCAGCACGAAGTCTGCGAACGAGATAGCCTCCTTGCAGCCGTAAGTAAACAGATCGAATATTATGATGACGAAGAACTCGACCGTTTCCGAGGTGTGGAGCCTGGAGATTATCCCGACGAGGCCGTCGACGAATTTCGAGAGGTGTTGTACACGCTCCGCGAGGTCGAAGTCGCAGGCTGGTTGCGTAGTTTGCAGCTCCGTGGGGTCAACCTCCCGGACGAATTGAAAGACGAGGCGTTTTTAATTGTCGGCGAACGACGCACACACTAATATAAAATCTCCCCCTCATGGAATTGCTTCAGTATACGTTCTTTCAAAACGCGCTGCTTGGCAGTCTCTTTACGGCCATCGTGTGCGGCGTGGTGGGGACGTACGTCGTCTCGCGCCGGTTGGTGTTCATCAGCGGCGGTATTACCCACGCGTCGTTCGGCGGTTTAGGTTTAGGTTTTTATTTAGGAATGAACCCAATCCTGACGGCTATGGCGTTCGCGGTATTGTCGGCGTTTGGGGTCGAATGGATGAGTAAATCCCAACAAATACGCGAGGACTCTGCCATTGCCGGTATATGGTCGCTTGGAATGGCATTGGGCGTGATCTTTACCTTTTTAACGCCCGGTTTTGCCCCAAACCTCTCTGCCTATCTATTTGGAAATATCCTGACTATTACGCAGGCGGATATCATCGCCAGTGCGGCGCTGGCGGTCCTGTTGTTGCTCTTGTTCTTTCTCTTTGGACGCGAAATTTTATATGTCGCCTTTGATGCTAATTTTGCTCGAACGCAAGGATTACCCGTGCGGTTCATTGAATATATGATGATGTGCTTCATTGCTATAGCAATTGTATTGTCCATCCGTATGGTTGGCATCATGCTATTGATGAGCCTCCTTACCTTGCCCCAAATCACGATAAATCTACTCACGTCGGACTATCGCAAGATCCAATGGGGCAGTATTCTATTGGCATTTGCAGGGTCGGTCGGTGGACTTTTCCTTTCTTATTACCAAAATGTCCCATCGGGCGCCTTTATAATTCTCCTGCTTGTCATTTTCTTCCTTGTGGTCAAATGTATCCAAGAAATTCGACAGCGAAAATCCCATGCGAATGCCTCTTAATTCTTTCATTTATTTATATACGCACATGCAAAACATAGTTGTTTCGCAAAATTACGCCCATCTACACGTGACAAAGACAATAGTACCGGATTTTTACTATCATTGTCATGTGCAGATGGGTGTTAAAATCCCACATTACATAATTTGCACGTTACAACGAGCATTATTTTTAAAATTTATTATCATCCGCACGTGCGTATATGAATATCTTCGCAGTTCAACTCCCATTGTCACGTTACAATGGAAGGAATTTTGCAAAATTACTATCATTGTCACGTTACAATGGTGCAAAAAATACAGCACAAGGGTCTTTGTCATGTGCAGACGAATGTTTCGCCCCACTTGTGGAACCTTCCGCCCAGGGCATGCGGCCAAGAAAATGAAATTAAATATGGATTAAACAATAAAACAGGCATAGATACGTTATAGTATTGTCTTCGAAGAATTCATGAGGAAAGGATTTTACTACATAATAGCCGTGCTACTGGCCGGAATGCTTTGGTCGTGCAGTACGAAGAAGAACACGCGGATGAATCGGTTTTATCACGCGCTGAATTCCCGTTTCAACATATACTTTAATGGGAAAACGGCGTTTGATGAGGCGTTGCTATCGATGCAGACCAGTTACAAGGAAAATTATTCCGATTTGATATTGATGTATCCTATTAGCGCGCAGCCGAAAGACAAAACCGAACCGGGCGGACCCTTTGATATTTCCATTGAAAAGGCAAACAAAGCTATCAGGCTGCATTCAATTCAGGCGAAACCTAAAAAGAAACCGGGTTGGCGTAATGATCCGAAGCAGGTTCGCTTGCAGAACCAGGAGGAGTATAACCCGTTCCTAAAACACTGTTGGCGATTGATGGGAGAGGCGCAATTTTACAACGCTGACTTCCTCCAGGCTGCAGCTACCTTTTCATATATCGCACGACACTATAAGGAAGATGCGGAGATAGTAGCGGCGTCGAAACTATGGCAAGCACGTTGTTATTCGGAGTTGGGCTGGTTTTATGATGCCGAAGACATCTTACAAAAGCTGAACACGGAGGGGATTCCTACCGATTGCCAGGAACAATATGCGACGGTTTTGGCCGATTATCTCGTCAAACAACAACGATATGAGGAGGCCATCCCCTATATGCGCACCGCAATCCGCGCCGAGCGTAGCGGGCTGCAACGAAAGCGTATGAAATATCTTTTGGGTCAAATGTACGCCACGCTTGGGCAAAATCAGATGGCATACAAGACATTTGGCGAAGTTGCCCGTTCAAACCCTCCGTATGAGCTCGAGTTTGCCGCCCGAATACGCCAAGCAGAAGTTTTTGCGGGTACAAATTACCAGAAAGTGGTAAAGAAGTTGGAGCGGATGGCAAAAAACCAAAAGAACAAAGATTTACTGGATCAGGTATATTACGCGCTGGGAAATATATACCTCGCGCATGGCGACACTATGAATGCGCTCAAACAATACCAATTGGGTGTAGACAAAAGTACTCAAAACGGGCTGGACCAGGCATTGTGCCATATCAAACTGGGTGATTTGTATTTTCAACAGCGGGACTACCTGAAGGCGCAGCCTAATTTCAGCGCCGCACTATCAGGCATCCAGAAGGAATATAAAGACTACGAGCGGGTATCTAAATTGTCAGCTGTGCTGGATGAGTTAGTGGTCCATGCTGAAGCTGTGCACTTGCAGGACAGTCTGCAAACGCTCGCCAAGATGCCGGAACAAGAGCGATTGGCGGTGATTGATAAAATAATTGAGCGCGTCATAGAAGAAGAGAAGCGCGCCGAGGAAGAAGCTGCCCGTGAAGCCTACCTGGCAGAGCAAGCGGCGAAAGGAACTGGTATCGACCGCCCCGGAACGGAAGCAAACGTCGTGACACTACCAGTTGCAGGGGGCGGCAGTAGTTTTTATTTCTATAATCCCCAAGCGGTGGCGCAGGGGAAGACACAATTCCAGCGCAAGTGGGGTCGTCGTCCGCTGGAGGATGACTGGCGGCGGCGCAACAAGCGTGTCACTACGTTTGATGAGCCGACGGACGATTCTTCTGCTCTCGCGGATGGCGGAGACTTAGCTGCGGCGGGAGACTCTACCTTGTTGGCTGCTGGAGGGTCTGATTCTGCGGCAATAGGGTCAGACGACCCGAAGACTCGGGAATATTATTTGCAACAACTACCCATGACACCTGAAGATGTAGAAGCCTCGAACGTTATCATAGAAGATGGCCTATACAACATGGCTAAAATTTACAAAGACAAGCTGGAGGACTTGTCGCTGGCCATTGAGGGCTTCCGCGACTTGGAAAAGCGTTTTCCGGAGAGTCCGCATTTGCTGGAGAGCTATTATCAAGTTTATCTGATGGCGTTGCGCCTGAAAGATACTACCCTCGCGGAAGAATATAAGCGTAAAATGACGGAGAAATTCCCGTCGAGCGATTATACGGTAGCAATTTCCGACCCGAACTTCGAACGTAACATGCGGATGATGGACGTGGTGCAAGATTCCATCTATGAACAGACGTACGAACTGTACCTCGCCGAAGATACTATCGCCGTGCGACGCAATTACCGTGAAATCAGCGAGCGATACCCGTTGGCAAAGTTGATGCCTAAGTTCATGTTCCTCGACGCCCTTACATACGTGCAAGCAGGCGATGCCGAGGGCTTCAAGACTGCTTTGCGGGCGCTCTTGGACAAGTATCCGTCAGCCGACGTATCTGAGCTGGCGGGGGAGATGCTAAAGGGCGTTTTGCGGGGTCGTCAGATGGTGCAGGGAGGTGTCCGGGGAATGACGTGGAACCTTCGATTTGGTGCCGGAGAGGACGGCTCGATTTCTGCAGCCGATTCCGCCCGCACGTTTAAAGCGGACGTAAATGTACCCTATCGGATGGCGATGATCTATCCAACGGGCGCCGTCGACCGTAATCAGCTGCTGTTTACGGTAGCCGCGTACAATTTCGCGAACTTTATGGTGAAGCAATTGGATATGAATTTTGAAGAGTCTGGTCTTATGAGTGTATTTATCCTGTCCGGATTCTTCAACTTCGACGAAGTCAACCACTATTATAAGATGATTTACGGCGAAGGGGGTTATGCACAAGCATTAGACCAAGCGATTGCCATTGTGCCTATATCCGATGAGAACTACGAGACTTTAATGCACGGAAAGACACTCGACGAATATGCTGCCTTCTATGAAGCGAATTTTGGACAGCTGTCGCCTGAGTTCGTAGCCCGTTGGCGGATGCGACAAGAGTCAGCGGCTGAAGCGGATAGCATAGCTGCAGATTCTACAGAGGTAAACACCCCTGCCGAGATGCCTATCGCGCCCGATGTATTGCCCATGGAAGAAGCGGATAGCATTCAACTGACAGAACCCGAGCTGCCGATACCATCGGACACAGTCCCCGCGCGTCCCGACATCCTCAGCACTCCGAAACCAGAGCGCGACAAGGGATTGACACTCGAAGACATCGAAGAAATCCGTCAAAAAGAGGCCGAACAGGCAGAGGCAGAGAAGGAACGTGCCCGCGCAGAATTTGAAGCCTCACAGCAAGCCGAGAAGGCAGTGCTGGAACAAAACTCCAGCCAGCGAGCCGCGCTCGAAGAGCAGCAACGCGCCGAGGAACGCGCCCTCCTGGAAGCCAAGAAAGACCGCGAAAAGGCACAGGAAAAAGCACGTAAAGAAGCCCGTAAAAAAGCTGAGCAGGAACGAAAAGCCAAGCTCAAAGCTCGTGAGCAGCTCCGGAAGGAGAAAGAGCGTGCGTATAAAGAGCGCCTCAAGCAAAAGGAAAAAGAGCGAAAAGCGAAAGAGAAAGCATATAAGCAAAAATTGAAAGAACGAGAAAAAGCGCGCAAAGCGGAATTGAAAGCCAAAGAGCGCGCACGTAAAGATAAGGAGAAAAACAGATGATCATCAGTCACAACGAAGTTGAAATATATCAGAATGATCCGGACGGGGTTGTTGCCACTGTCGGATTCTTTGATGGCGTACATCAGGGGCATCGCTTCCTGATCGAGCAGGTAAGGAAATACGCGCGGCGGCAATCGTTGGCTTCGGCGGTATTCACGTTCGATGAACATCCCCGCAGCGTCTTGCAAGATGGGTACGAGCCAGCGTTGCTTCATTCCTTCCCTGAAAAAATAGCAGAGATTGCCGGAACGGGCATCGATTACTGCATCGTATTGAATTTCACGAAAGAACTGGCCGCGATGACGGCCGAGGAGTTTATCCGCGAGGTGCTGCACAAACAGTATCGTGTGCGGACGCTCCTTGTGGGCTACGACCACCGCTTCGGGCATAATCGGGCGGAGGGCTTCGAAGATTACGTAGCTTATGGCAAGGCATGTGGTATGGAGGTCGTCCGTGTGCTTCCTTATGATGCAGGCGAGGTGCGTGTCAGCTCGTCGGCCATCCGAAGGATGCTGGCGGAGGGCATGGTGGAGCGCGCCAACGAGCTGCTGGTCCATCCTTACCAGTTGCAGGGGAATGTGGTGCATGGCGATGGGATCGGCGAGCAGCTGGGATTCCCGACGGCCAACCTCGACCTCTTCGACAAGCATAAGGTCGTGCCGAAGCCGGGCGTATATGCCGTCTGGGTCGATGCGGACGAAATGCGATACAAAGGGATGCTTTATATCGGAGACCGGCCCACAGTCGACGCCGGGCATGAACCTCGTATCGAGGTGAATCTCCTCCACTTTTCGGGCAACCTCTACGGCGAGTTTGTCCGCGTGACGTTTGTCCACTACATGCGTGATAACATTAAATTCGAGACGCTCGAGGCCCTGAAAAAGCAGTTGGAGCGAGACCGAGACGAGGCGGATATCCTCCTCGTTCGTCAGCGGGGGCGCTAATGGATAGGGACAAGCTACAAAGCATTCGGCGGCAATTCTTTTTAAGAAGGGATTGCCGTCGCATGTTTCAGGGGGAATCCAAATCGGGCGACATTTACGTCGTGCTGTTCGCAAGGAATCGGTGGAAGGCAGGATTTCCGTCGAAGTATTCGAAAGGAATGTTTTTAAAGAAGAGCTTGCTTTCGAAGCCTTCGAAAGGAATCTTTTGCTACTGGAATTTGTTTCGAAGCCTTCGAAGTGAATCGTTTTTAAAAAGTTCTGCGGGCGAAGGGTTCGAAAGGAGGAGTTTTTAAAAGGTTGTTTGGGTGAATACTTCGCTTAGAGAAATTTTTAAAAACTACCCTGTGTGAAGACTTCGAAAGCTCCGCTGTCATGAAGGTACTCTGAGCGAAGTATTCACTCGTAGAATTTGGCTTGAGTTAGTCATATTGTTTACTTCACGGAGATTCATTTTTAAGAAGAGATTCTTTATGTAGACTTCGATGAGAAAATATTTTAAAAAGAATTTAGCACGAAATAAGACAAATGGAGTCCTATATAAATAGCACTACCTAAGAATATGATTTTGATAAACGAATTTTATTAGAAATATAAATGAAAGATGAGTATGTATTATCGAGCTATTGACCTATTAAAAGGTATGATTTCCCGCCCCTCTTTCAGCCGGGAGGAGGCTTCGGTGGCCGATTTCTTAGAATCGGAATGGAAACGGGATGGGCACTTGGTGCGCCGGGCTGGCAATAATCTTTGGATAATGAACGACCTGTTCGACCCTGGTCGTCCTACCCTGCTGCTTAACTCGCATATTGATACGGTAAAGCCCGTCTCAGGCTGGACGCATGAACCATTTCAACCGGAAGAGACGGAGGACGACGTCCTTTTCGGACTGGGCAGCAATGATGCCGGCGCGAGTGTGGTGAGCCTGTATGCCACGTTTTGCCTCCTTGCGCAAAAAGAGCAGCCCTACAATTTGATTTTCCTGGCCTCGGCAGAAGAGGAGGTCTCTGGAAAGAATGGTATCGAAAGCGTGTTGCCCATGCTCCCGCCGATTACTTTTGCCGTCGTGGGCGAACCGACGGGCATGCGTCCGGCAGTGGCCGAGAAAGGGCTGATGGTGCTGGACTGTGTGGCGCATGGGAAGGCAGGACACGCCGCGCGAAACGAAGGTGTGAATGCGATTTATGAAGCTATGGCGGACATCGAGTGGTTCCGCACACATCGTTTCGAGCGGGAGAATCCCTATTTGGGACCTGTCAAAATGAGCGTAACCCTAATCAATGCCGGGACGCAACACAACGTGGTACCCGACCGGTGTAGTTTTACGGTCGACATCCGTTCAAATGGCTGTTATAGCAATCGCGAATTGTTTGACGAGATCCAAGCGGCTGTAAAGAGTGAGGTCGTGGCGCGGAGTTTCCGGCTGAATGCCTCGCAGCTCGACGCTTCGCATCCGTTTTTACAGCGCACGGAGCTACTAGGGTTGGAACCGTTTGGCTCTCCTACCCTCAGTGACCAGGCACTTATCCCGGTGCCGTCGATTAAAATCGGACCGGGCGACTCGGCGCGTTCCCATTCGGCAGACGAATATATCCGGTTGCCGGAAATCCGGGAGGCTATTGATTTGTATGTACGCTTGTTGGATGGAATGGAATTGACATGATGTGGCAAAAGATATTTAGCACGGTAGGCGCCCGCTATTTGGTGGCGGTGGCGAATTTGGTGGTCGTCATCCTCAATGCGAAGGCATTGGGGCTACAGCAGGTAGGGGAGATCGGCTTGCTGACGGCTGCTGTCAACCTGATTATTACCTTCAATTCGCTGTTCACGGGGAGCACGTTGGTCTATTTTCTGAGTCGCGCACACAACCGACCGGTGTTGCTGCTGGCCTATGGGTGGGCCATCGTGGGGAGCTTCATAGGGACGGGTATCTTTGCCTTGCTCCCTTTCTTTTCATTGACCTATATGCCCTACGTTTTACTGCTCTCGCTGTTGGGCTCGGTGGCGAATGTGAATACGCGGAGGCTGCTGGCTTGGAACAATATCAGCGGCTTTAACTGGACCTATCTTTTGCAAGGCGGACTCATCCTTCCCTTCGTCTGCTTGCTCTATTATGGGGTGGGATACCGGACGGTTGATGCGTTTCTTGGCGCCCTGTTCCTATCCTATCTGATTGCGATGCTGACGAGCCTGGGCATTTTGTGGTCATACGGTATCCATACGTTTGGAAAGTGGGTGGAGCTGGATGTCTGGAAAAATATGCTGCGCTACGGGCTCTGGGCGGCGGTAGACAATGCGGCGGAAGTCCTGACCACCCGCATCAACCATTTCCTCATAAGGCAGTTTACAGGATGGGGCGGCGTCGGGCTGCTGGATAGCGGGACGAAAGTGTCGGAGAGCGTCTGGAACATTAGCCGCGCATTGGGATTTTTGGCAAATAGCTCGGTGGCACGGACGGCGAATGAGGCGGAGCAGAAGCAAAAGACGCTGCATCTGCTACGCGTGACGTTCGCGGGAACGTTTCTCCTGGTGGCTGTGATTGTCTGTATTCCCGAATGGTTCTATACTGAAATCCTCTTCAGCGAAGAGTTCGTGGGCATTACGGGGGTCATCCGCGGATTGGCGATCGGGATGGTCGCATTCGGTTGCCATACCATCTTGTCGCAATACCTGATTGCCAGCGGGCATGTGAAATACAGTGCCTTATCCTCTATTGTCGGGCTGGCGGTTTTGCTGGCGGCTGGTGTTATATTGATTCGCGCATGGGGCATCGTGGGAGCGGCTGCCAGTACCAGTGTGGCCTATGTGGCCATGTGCCTGACATCGCTCACGTCGTTTGCACGCCTAAGCGGTACACGCTGGCATGAGTTCCTTCCTACCCTTCGTAAATCAGTGTAAACAGGTTCTCGGGCGCAAAGAGGGCGCAGGCAATCTCCTGCATCTCGGCGGCCGAGACAGCTTGAATCTGGGAAAAGACTTCCTCCATCGAATCGAAGCGATTATAATGGAGGAAGCTCTTTCCTAAATTGAGAAACAATCCCTCCTTATTATCCCCCGAGACGCCCAATTGCCCCATCGCCTGTTGCTTCACCGCCTGTAGTTTCCGTTCGGAGAGTGGAGCCGCACAGAGTTTGTCCAGTTCGCGCCGCACGAGATTCAGGGCGCGTTTCAAGTTCTTAGGGTCTGTACCAAAGTAAATGCTAAAGACGCCGGTGTCGGTATACGACGTGATATTCGATTCCACGTTATATACCAATCCATGTTGCTCGCGGAGCGAAAGGTTCAGGCGATTATTCATCCCAGGACCGCCCAGCAAATTGTTGAGGAGGAAAAGGGCGATACGGCGGTCGTCGTGCATATCGTATCCCCGGCAACCCATCATCACATGCGCCTGGTGTGTATCTTTTTCTATCTGCAGGGTACGTGGCTGCAGGGCGGAAGGCGGCATCCGCTTCAACTGGGGCGAGCGGGGTGCCACGCCGGCCAGGGCACCCTCGGCCCATGCGACGACCTTGTCGAAAGCGATATTCCCCATCGAGAAGAAGACCATATTAGAAGGCGTGTAGAAACGATTCAAGAAATCTTTGCCGCTATCCGAGTGGAAGGTCTGGAGACTGGCTTCGTCCCCCAGGATGTTATGCCCCAAGGCATGGCCTTCGAAGAGCAGATTTTCAAACTCGTCGAAAATCAATTCGGAAGGCGAATCCTCATACGAATGGAGTTCGTCGAGGATGACATCGGTCTCGCGGGGTATCTGTTCCTCTGGAAATACGGAGTGAAAGACCAACTCGGCCAGCAAATCCAATGCCCGCCGGAAATGCTCGACCAGGAAGATAGAATAGATAAAGGTTTCCTCTTTGGTAGTATAAGCATTCAGTTCGCCGCCTACCGTTTCCATGCGGTTGAGGATGTAACTGGCGAAATGCTTGTCGGTTCCCTTAAAGATCATGTGCTCCACGAAATGCGCCAATCCATGCTCGTGGGCCTCCTCGTCGCGTGTGCCGGCTTGAATCGCAAACCCGCAGTACCCGACGGGAGAGGTCGACGGCAAATGCACCAGCCGCAGGCCGTTCGATAATGTATGCGTAAGATATTCCATCGTTCTTTCTTTTCAAAAACGATGCAAACATACAGAAAAAATCGAACGCCTGCAATTAATCGAGGGCTTCGGAAGCAATGCGAAGGGCGGTTTCGACGACGGGCGCAGAGGTATTCGTCTCCGGATAGCGGTTTTGTTGCCTCGTCCAAGGCTCTTCCAGGGCGTAGAAATCGATATTGGCAGGGATGCCTTCACGGAGTTCCCGGAGGCGCGTCGCAAACCAGGTCTTCCAGCGCATATAATAGAAATCCTTCAGGAGTCCGCTCCATTCGCGATGCGCATAATCGCGCAGGCCGCCCGCATCGGCTGCAGCCCGGTTACCCCAGGTCGTGATCTGGACCCTCGCGTTCCACTCGTAGAGTGCTTTCTCTTCCTCCGTCTGCCCCAAGGCACGGGCTTGGTTCAACCATCTTCCTACGGAGAACTCCGGGCGCGTACCCAGCAGTTCGTCCTGGAGCAAAAGGAGTTGCAGAAAACGGTCGGATGCCGAGCGATACAACGCCACATCGCGCGCGGCAAAAGCGGCTTCAATCACCTTGCCCACGAGCCTCCCCTTTTCGGCAATGGCCTGGCGGAGAATATCGACGAGGTCGTATTCAAAGTTGTTGTTCCCCTCAAAATCCGGGGCGACTGACAGCAACAGGCGCGCGGCCTGGATAACGTCTTGCGGATTATAATAATCTTCCATCTCCGACCAGCTCGAGACCTGGTAGGGATGTGCCGAAGGACGCGCGCAGAAAATGGATTCGTGCGTTCCCTGCTGGGTCGATGCGGCAAGACAGTTGTAGATCGAGTTGCTGAGGAGAAGCCATGCTTGCTCAATCGCCGGATGCGAACGGCCGTATCGAGCCCGGATATACCCCTGTAGCCAAGCCTCCTTCTGTATTTAGAAGCGTATAACAACCAAAAACAATCAGAAATATCCAATCGTAAATCTCTATTTATCAGTGTATTCTAAAAATTAACACTTTTCGGCTGCTTTTTGATTCTTCCCAAATTTCCACATATTTTTGAGACGTATTTCTGACGTGGAGAATTTGCGGAGCTTGTTTCTTGTCACATCGTGCAGACAGTTTACAAGGGTTTACAACCGTTTACGACAAGCGACAGTAACCGCTCCTACTTGCAGCGATGGTAACATCGTGCAGAAAGGCGACAACGGTTGACTGCCGTTTACTTCCATTCACCATTTCAGGGATACACGATTGAAGGAATGAACATGTAAACGATAAAGCAGCATGAAAGCAACAAGAAAATGCAGTTTTTGCGGCAAGTCATTTGTAACCTGGAGCGGGGTGCAGAGATATTGCAGCGAGGCTTGTCAGGCGAAAGCCAAACGAGCCAGAACGGAACAGAAGAACAACCTCTTCAAAGCCGCCAAACCCTTGATGGAGATACAGCATCAGGAGTATCTCACCTTTTCCAAAGCAGCCACACTCATGGGCTGTTCCCGGCAGTATGTTTATAAACTTGTAGCCCTCGGCAAGCTGAAAGCCTCACGTATCAGCAACCGCATGGCATTCATCCGCAAGGCGGACATTGAGCGGATGCTGGAGGGCAACCCCTACCACCGTGTCCTGCCCGGCAGCACTTCCGCATCGAGAAAATCCGCATCATCGTCCTTACCAGCCAAAAGAGAAAAAAGGGAAAAAGAAATTGATGAAGTTCTGGATTTCTATTCGGGCGAGGAGGTGATGTCGCTCTTCAAGGTCAAGCAGTCGTGGCTATACACCACCGCCAAGCGCAACCGCATACCTATCTGCCGCATCGCAGGGAAGAACTATTACAGCAAAAAACACATTGACGAGTTTTTCGGTGTGGCAGTTGATACCAGCAATATCACCGACTGGCTCCTGATTGAAGAAGCGGAAGAACTGTTCGGCATGAAGCCGACCGCACTCCGGGCATACACCCATCGCCACAAGATACCGACCAAAAGAGAATACGGGCGTACCTACTACTCCAAATCCCATCTGAACGAACTCCGCAGGACAGACCTCGTGAACGATGAACGCTACTACACCGTGGAGCAAGTCCGGCAGATTTACGGACTTTCCTCCGCCAACATCTGCCATATCGTCAAGGTGAAACACATCGAAAAGATAAAGGTAGGTGTGAAAAACCTGCTTTTACGCTCTGATGTTGAGCGTGTTATGGCTGAGAGGGAGAAACAACCGTGAGCAACCGACATTGCCGGAAAATTATTTCAAAATGATTGCCGTGGAGGTATTCACGGTTGTTTCACGTTGTTCCTTTGCCACCGTAAACACGGGGAACACCTCCGAAAACGTACAACTTAAAAACATCATCAATATGAGCAAATGCAAGACAGTAACCTTGCGCAAGCGCAAGATTAAGAACGGGACACAGTATTCGCTGTGTCTGGACTATTATCCCGGCTATCGTGACAACGCCACCATGAAAGTGATAACACGTGAAGCACTGGGAATTTACATTTTCGCCAAACCTGCCAACCAGCAGGAGCGTGACTTCAACGCACGCATGATGAAAAAGGCGGAGATACTCCGTAACCGACGTTACGAAGCCATCTTCAACGAGAACAACGGCTTCTTTGACAAAGCCAAGATGAAAGGGGATTTCCTCGCCTACTTCAAGGAACTGGCAGATAGGAAGAATATCAAGTGGCAACACGTCTATAAGCACTTTGAGCGTTTTGTAAACGGCAAATGCACCTTTGAGGAGGTGGACGTGGACTTGTGCCGCAAGTTCATGGAATACCTGCTAAACGCCCCGCAGTCCATACACACCAACCAAAAGCTGCATATCAATTCTGCGGCAGGCTACTGGTCGGCTTTCCGTGCGGTACTTCACACCGCCTACCGGGACAAGAAGATAAAGGAGAACCCTAACGGATTCTTAGACCGCATCGAGTGCATCCCCACCATGAGGGAGCATCTGAGCCAGGAGGAACTGATACGGCTTGCCGAAACGCCTTGCGAAGAAGATGTCTTGAAAAGGGCGTTCCTTTTCGCCTGCCTGACCGGACTGCGGAAGAGCGACATTAGGCAGCTCACTTGGCAGCAGATACAGCCGTACACCAACGGCAAGATGTTCGTGACCACCCGTATGCAAAAGACGAAGCAGATTGTACACAATCCCATCAGTGATGAAGCCTACGGACTGCTCGGGGAACGGCATGAAGGGCTTATCTTCGAAGGATTCAAGGATAAGATGCTGCAGGGTCCCCTAAAGCGTTGGCTGTTGGCGGCAGGCATAACCAAGAAAATAACCTTCCATTGTACCCGGCATTCATTCGGAAGCCTGCACGTGGAAATGGGTACGGACATGGCTGTCATACAAGCCTATATGGGACACAAGAACATTACCACCACACAGATTTATTCCAAGATGGCGGCACAGCAGATGTGCGAGGTCGTGGACAAGATAACCCTGAAACGCAAGGAGGCATAAGGCATCCTCAAATTCCGGGATATTCAGAGGGAGCGGTTATTGCGTGGAGCTTTAACCGCTCCCTCTGTTTTTTGCCCACCATTCCTTAAAAAGTCCTTAAAGTACGATAATCGGGTGCGATTCCGGACATTTGGTGAAAAACATTGAAAAAGAAACCGCTAACCAAGGATAATGAGTAATAATTGGAAGAAGACTATTAAATTTGCAAAAACAGCAACAAGTAACAACCGAATAAGACAAAAAACATGGAACCGTCCGTAAAAGACAAACATATCATTTTAGGATTTGTCGGCTTTGCCATCCTCCTAATATCTTCCATAGCGACACTGATTGTCGCAGAGAAATTTAATCAGGACAACTTTGTACGCCTGATAGTTTTTGTATGCAGCAACCTCCTTGGCTGGCTGCTCTATCTATCTTTCCAGACAGTCATCTTCGACACATACGAAATCTACAGAATCAAGTTCGGCAAGAAAAAGACACCTGCCGAAATTACAGAGATTCGGGAAGACCAGCCCCAAGATGCACACAAGCCTGTAACCCCGGCATCAATGGCGACAGGTGGAGAAGCAACCCCGGATATAAGACCGGCAGAGATTGCCATATCTCCGGAGCTTCACGAGAAAAACCGTGCTGATTACGAGGACAGGGAGCAGCGGGAAAATGAAGAGCGCATCGCTATGGTCATGGAATACATCCATTTCATCATGCCCCGTATCGCAGACAAGGAGACCGTGAACCACATCTGTGGCGAGGTCAACAACTGGATGCGGCTTCACAGCTACAAGCCCAAGCCGATAAAAGGACGGCTGACCAAAGACATTTCAAACATTCCGCTCCGCCATTTCGTGTGGAATATCTCCGAGCGTTTCATGTACAAGAAATACTACACGGGGGACAACCGTGCCCGCTTCATCAGCACCCTTTTTCCTCGGGAGTTTGCCGATACAGACATAGCGACCATCAAGAACTTCAAGGTAGAGCCGTTAAAGACACTGATTCCCATTGACGAGCCTGAAAACAGCAGACTGGATTTCCATTATCCGGCAGATTATGTACGGGAAAAGTATAACCAGCCTTTCAATAACCAATAATCACGGGTAATCAATAACAGATAACTGTCTGTATCACATCGTTTCCCGAATAACTTTACCCGTCATTCACGGTTAGGCATCGTTATTCGGGAATTATTTTGCAATGACCTTTCGTGGAGGTATTCACGGCTGTATCATTCCGGTCCTTTGCGCCATGCCTTACAAAAGAGGCGAGTACGCAAATGGAAAAAACAATGATTACATTCAACGACCTCCCGGAGGTCGTGGCTCAGCTTCGGGACGAGGTGATGAGCCTGAGAAGCCTGCTTACCGAGCAGCGCAGTGTGAACAATGCAAAGGCGGTGGACACCCATGTCCCCATGTCAGTGGAAGAGGCAGCGGAATATCTGGGCATTCCCAAAGGCACGCTCTATATGAAGCTGTCGGAGGGAAGCATTCCCGCCACCAAGCCCGGAAAACGATATTGTCTTTACAGGGACGAACTGGACAAATGGCTGGAATCCTCCCGTAAGAATCCTGTACCCCTGTCCGATGAGGAACTCTGCGAATCCATATCCTCCTCCCACCGCCGCAAGCCCGGTCAACGTAATTGGTA
>CALUZR010000018.1 GCA_944325335.1 uncultured Parabacteroides sp.
TTGTACTATTGCAACCCCAATCATGTATTTCATCGTTATCGTCAATTCAAAATAAAGAAGAAGTCTGGCGGTTTCCGCCTTATTACGACACCGCGCAATCGAAGTTTCATGGTGCTTCTACAGTCTGTAAATGAGATTTTAAAAGCCATTTACACTCCTTCAGACTATGCCATGGGATTTACAGAAAAGCGATCTGTCGTGACTAACGCCGCTGTTCATAAAGGTCAGAATTATGTGTTCAACATTGACTTAAAAGATTTCTTTCCAAGTGTAGAACAAGGACGGGTGATGAAACGCCTGACTTTGGAGCCCTTCAACTTTTCGCCCCAAATAGCACTATTGATTTCGGGGCTATGTTCCATGAGGGTTAAACGGGAGCAACCTATAGAAACCAAACGACACGATTTGGACAAACAATTCATGTATGTATTGCCACAGGGTGCTCCGACATCACCCATTATTACCAATACGATTTGCGATACGTTAGACCGCAGGTTGGCGGGACTGGCCAAGCGTTTTGGACTACGTTACACCCGATATGCAGATGACATCACATTCAGTTCCATGCATTATGTTTATTCAGAAAATAGCGAGTTCATAAAGGAACTTGTTCGTATTATAAACACTCAGGGCTTTGTTATAAATGAAGCCAAAACGAGATTGCAGAAACTAGGAAGTCGCCAGGAAGTAACTGGTATTATTGTTAGTGACAAACTGAATGTTACGAAGAAGTATGTTCGTGAAATTAGAAGCTTACTTCATATATGGGATAAGTATGGGTACTCGGCAGCAATGTCTAGATTCTTTCCAAAGTATAAAGCGGAAAAGGGTCATATAAAGAAAGGTAACCCAGAGCTGACTAATGTGCTCGACGGGAAACTTATGTATTTAAAGATGGTAAAGGGTGACACCGATTCTGTTTATGTAAGGCTTTATACAAAATTTCAGGAACTTGTCAATAGAGATTCTAGTCCGGATAAAACCAATTCTTATGGTATTACCTACATTGAGTCTTTTCCTATTCTGGAATTTGAGAAAGATAAAAATACAAATATCACTATCCATCAAGATGGTAATAAACGATATGCTACGTTCAAACTAGGAGAAACGCATCAGGTTGCATCAATAAATAAGGGTGTGACATCTGATGATGAACAACAAAAAGAGAAGCTAGCTATTTCATGTTGTAAGAATTTTAAGGGAAAACAATTTTGGCTCATACATTTACTTGATAAAGCGACAGTGTTCAAACCGAAGCCTGTTGACATCGACGAATTGAATAATGATTTAGACTTACTATTAGGCATTTGATATGGACGATAAGTTAATGTCTACGATAGACAAAATAACAAGATTAACTCAGCAAAATGCCGAGTTTGATATGGAATTGCGAAAGCGACTAAATGTAGCTTCCGCAAATTCTGTTTTGTCAGTAGATGAACGTATAAACCAAATTTATGAGTACTGCATTGAAGATGTCATAAAGAAGCAAGCTGAAGAATTTTATGCAGACTTCCCTTTACAGTCTATAAAGGATATTCTGATTAGAGATTATATCCGGATGGAGTCATTTAGGAGAAAGGATAATTTCGGAGATTTTTGTTTGTCACTTTATCAACAGATAGAGTGTATGACTAATAAATTGTGTGAGAATTCTGCATTGTCTGAGATTACATCAAAGATGTGGGGACACCCTGCATATCTAAAAATAGAAAAAGGTAAAGAGCTATCCATATATAGCAGAAATGGTGACTATACAATTGCCAGCCTATTGTTTCCTGGTAATAATAAACAATCAGGAAATACCAATGCTTTTGAGAAATCAAGAAAGTCATTGCAAACTCAATATGCAATAGACAAGATACGCATAATTGTATATTTTTTTGGTTATAAAGCAATGATGAGAAAAAGTGATTATGACTCATTTGTCGAGATTACGTCACTGCTAAATGACATTTATCAATGCCGCAATATGAATCATCGCGGAAACGCTCAAAGCCAATGGCAAGAGAATACTATTGCCAAAATAATTCCTTTGAAATCACTCTATTTTTTTAAATTTCTCGGGGTATTGGCGCAATATGTTGAGTATATAAAAGAGGGATGGGGATATATCCCAGAATTAAAAAAATATAGCGATAGTATTGAAAAGCGGAAAATCTCTGCTCCACAACTATAAGTATTAGGTAAAATGGATTTAAGAAAACGTTTCAAATAGCTTTTAGATAGGACTTAATTTGTAGAGAAGATGTTACAGTTTCGATCTTCAAATGGTAGGGATTTACAATTCTCCGACAATATTAAAGAATGTCATTGTGGTATTATTCCCAATTATAGCCCCTACAGAGGTATGAGGTTTGCCCATGTTTGGAGAGAATTTAACTTGCTGGTAACTTGCAAAGGTGTCATTTGATATGCATAGTGTATTGAAAATCAAGAGGTACTATTCTGCTTTTAACTTACTAGTAATTTGCGGACAAGTTAAAATAGAGACAGAAAGCTGTTCGTATTGTATAGTATCGCATCCTCACTTCATGTGGCACAATATACAACCAACCCCAGTATCACCGTATAAACAAACAAAAATATCACTAAGACTTTCATCCAGAAATCAGAGAATCAAATGCCTTCATTATGTCTGAGGATTTTGCGTATATTGGATTCATGCTCCGTTAACAATTTCGTCTGTTCGGAACGGTGATTTTCCAATATGTTTTTCCATGTCTCAATGGCTTGGTTTAAGAGTTGTTGAAACTGGGCAAGGTGTTCGGATTTTATAGTTGCCTTGAACTGTATGTTTTGTTCGGCTTTTACAATAGCATTGCAAATGCCATTATAGCTTTTACCTCATCCTCTGTACAATGATAATCTCCTTCAAAATTTCTTTTGAAAGACCCGTTCATCATATTTCCATTAATATATATGGGTCGTTGCCTGTAATCTGCTTGCGGTACATGGATACATAAAAGAGACCCACCGTCATACGCTATGATTTCCACGTCTTTGTCTGTAAGAATATTGCGGTTTACCTTGTTGCTGTTCAGGATATCAAAAAACTCTTTTTTCATTTTCTGTGGATTCGCAACACCTGTGAACTCGAACCTCTTTTCGGGTTCCGCTTCCAACAAATGTTCACTTATCCCCAACAAAATGGTTCCACCAATGGTGTTTGCGAAAGAAGAATATGTCTCCCAAACAGACTTTGGTAGTTGCCCTCCCGCCTTTTTGCATTCAAGCGTAAGACGCTCCCCCATTTCCAATACTATTTTTATATCTGTTGCATCCATACCGTCCATTCAAATATCTAATAATGAAGAAGACAAAAGTAATCAAATTTATTGACATAACGTCCTAATTCTGAATAAAAATTGCAATTAATAAGTGCCCCTATTCAAAAACAAGTTCATGAGGAATAAACTATCTTCTTTATCCATCATTAATTTTCAAACTCATCTTTCACCCAAAAACTAACCACCTATCTATCTGCCCATTCCTATGAATCGTCTATCTTTTCAATGGGCACCACCTCATATACATTCCCATAACGCAGATGGAGGCGGGGAACGCCGAGGTTGGCCAGCATGAGCGTGAAGTTCCGGAGCTTCATACCGAGCATGGCCGCCGGGTATTTTTCCTTTACGCGACGGAATATTTCGGCCGAAGTGAGACGTTCGCAGGGTTCAGCTTTCCGAGCCGGGCGGAACAGGGTGTGGAACAGTTCCTCTTCGGCGGTTTGTTTGTAGAATGCGGTGTTGCTTCGTTGGATTTCAAACTCTTCTTCTGTCGTAAACCAATAACGTTCGCCCGCCTCCAGTTCGGCTTTGAGTTGCGCGTAAAGCTGATCATGGTCGATGGGCGAAGCATCGATCTTGTGCGTCAGTTCTACACAAAGGAAACGCCGGCTTCCGGTCGGGTCGCTCAGCAAATCCTTTCGGTTGGAGGTTGCGATGAACGAGGCAATGCGGGGCAACGGACGGAAATTCTTTTGATACGCTTTGCGGATGCGAAGTTCAGCCATTTGCATTAAGTTCTTGAGCAACGCCATCTTGCGGGGCGTGATTTGGTCGAACTCATCCAAATTGATCAAGCCAAAGAGGGCCAACTTTTGCTCCGTCTGCCCCGGCGCGCTTAGGTCCACACTATCCGTATAATAGGCTTGCAGACAATCCGGTAGGAGCATTTTGCAAAACGTAGACTTGTGCATTCCTTGCGTGCGACTCACCAACACCGGCGCGACGCTATTCGCATGCCATTTGTCCAGCCCCATCCAACCCGCCGCCATGGCCCGCATCCAGCGATGAAAGCCTTTCACCCACAAATCGTTGTCCGAGACACGACGCGCCAACGGTGTAACCCGATCTACCCCATCCCACGCTGGAAGTGCCGACATGTAATGCCGAATCGGATGATAATCGGGCACTTGGTCGGAATGGACGAAGCGGGAAATATCGCGATCCCAACACGCAATCCCCGCTTGCTGTGCCGCCTGGCAAAAACTATTCAAATCACGCGGAGTAACCGGACGAAAAGATTCCGTTTCTTCCTGTACTTTCCGAAACTCCGTCGTTTCGGTCAAAAGATTAAAGCGGAAATGATAACGGCTCCGAAGGAAATCCCCCATTTCCTGCAACATATCCAAAGGCACCTGCGCCGCCGGTTTCGTCTTCGGTGGTAAAGCCCGTTCTTTCTTTCGAAGAAAAGAGAAAAACCGAGCGATGCGTTCTTTTTGTTTTTGTAGCCAGAGGCTGATTCGTTGTAAAAATCTCATGCGAAAACTATTTTTAAAAATTATTTTCCGGCAAAAATAATATAGCGAATCGCCTTATTCCAAACAATTTAGCCAGAAAACAAGCTATCCATTTCCTCGGGCAAACTTTTGCTTTCTCCCGGCAAATTCATATCTTTGTAGCGAACAACTAATCAATTCACTATGCTGGATTAATTAATTTACATTTGTGGCTTGTATAATTCATTTCTGTGACGCGATTAATCCACTATAGTGAATCAAACAAGATATAAGGGATAAAAGATTAAGATATACTTAAAAAGGAACGAATATGCCGGTAAATTATGACTTCTATGAGAACCCGAAGCTGCCCGGAAGCACGAAAAGGACGCGTTATCATGCCCGTGTGATTACGAAAGGGACGGTGTCGAGCGAGCAATTGGCGGAGGAAATCCATGAGCGGTGTAGCCTTTCGACGGCCGATGTAGCGGCTGCCCTGCTGGCTTTATCGCAAATCACGGCCGAAAAGCTAAAGGATGGCTACAATGTGCATATCGAAGGAATTGGCCATTTGCAATTGACATTGCAATGCCCGCCCATCCAATCGCCCAAAGAGATACGGGCCGAATCGATTCATTTCAAATCGATTGCATTTCGTCCATCCGCTTCGTTGAAGCGAAAATTGCAAGCCACTCGCTTCGTGCGGCAAGAAGAAAAATCGCATTCAAAGCTCCGGGCGGAAGAAGAGATCGACCAGCGGGTGGCCGATTATTTCCAAAAGCACGAGACATTGACCCGCGCACAATTCCAATCGCTCTGCGGATTGACTTACACCACCGCCGTCCGCCATTTGAAACGATTGCGCGAAGCCGGAAAAATCATCAATATCGCCTCGCCCCGCCATCCGCTTTATCGGAGAGGTGACGATTCACAGGAATCAGCTGGATAATAACACCTTATTTAAAAGGTGAAAGATAAATTTGGAAATAAGAATAGGGAATAAAAACACAGAGACACCGAAACACAACGTCTTGATTCTTTTGATTTGCGGAACCAATCCCCTGTGATTCTGTGCCTCCGTGTTTAATTCCCCGTGTTTACTTTACGGCATCTGCCAGTTCAGCACCGGGTTTGAACTTGGCCACCTTGCGGGCAGCGATTTCGATGGGTTCTTTCGTACGTGGATTCAATCCCGTGCGGGCTGGCTTTTCGGTTACCGAGAAGGTACCAAACCCTAAAAGTGTGAGCTTGTCGCCAGCCTTCAATACCTCTGTTACCGTTTCGCAAAAAGCATCCACCGCCTTTTTTGCATCGGCTTTTGTCAAGCCGGACTTTTCAGCCACCGAGCTGATGAAATCAGATTTGTTCATGACTCAATTGTATTATTGTGTGAAACATTTGTTTGCTTTTCAGCTCTTTATTTCAAATCGTGCCCAAATGTAGCTCTATTTTGAGATACGGCAAAGAAAAAGGGCGTTTTTTTCTTGAAATACACTATGTTTTTAGTTTTGACATGCATTCATTGACACAAAGAGACACAAATAGAGGCTCGTTTTGCGGGATAATTCCAAAATATATTTACCTTTGCCGGGTAAAAAGTAAAAACAAAAGTAGAACGTATGATAAATCAAAACGGAGGCGGATTCTTGGACAGAATCCCGGTGGTAACGAAGAACCTTATTATTATTAACGTATTGGTGTGGGTCGCCAGCCTGGTGCTTCCGCGCGTGGGTGTTGATTTGACGAGTTGGTTGGGGTTGCATTTCCCCGGAGCGAAAGACTTCTACGCGTTCCAGTTCGTGACGTACATGTTTATGCACGATACGCATTCGTTCGCCCATGTGTTCTTCAATATGTTTGCCGTCTATATGTTCGGCCGCGTCTTGGAGCAAGTGTGGGGACCGAAGCGCTTTTTGATATTTTATATGGTGACAGGTATCGGTGCCGGTCTGGTGCAAGAGTTGACGTGGATGTACGACCTTCGCTCGGTAATTGCCGCACCCCAAGAACTAATCAACATCGGAGGCGGGCAAATCCTTGAGAAGCCAGACTTCTACAACTTGTTTGTGACAGTAGGCGCTTCGGGAGCGGTCTTCGGCATTTTGCTGGCTTTCGGGATGCTTTTCCCCAACGTACCTTTGTATATTATGTTTGTGCCGATACCCATCAAGGCAAAATACTTTGTGATTTTCTACGGATTGGCGGAGCTGACACTGGGCGTAGCGAACTTCAGCGGCGATAGTGTGGCGCACTTTGCGCACTTGGGCGGTATGCTCTTCGGCTTTTTCATGATTCAATATTGGCGGAAGAAAGGAGTAGGCAATGGGTTTTATTTCTGATATGCAACATAGATTCCGGGAAGGCGACCTTTTGACGCGCCTCTTGTTCGTGAATATCGGCGTATTCCTGTTGGTGCGCGTGGCAGATATCCTGCTGATGCTCTTCAACGGAAGCATCGAACCGTGGTTGCGCTACGTGGAATTCCCCTCTTCGTTTCCGCGCTTTCTTGTGCAGCCCTGGAGTATTATCACCTATATGTTTTTGCATTACGACGTATTGCACGTCTTGTTCAATATGCTTTGGTTGTATTGGTTCGGGCAGATGTTCCGAAACCACTTCGATGCGCGCAAGCTCTTTGGCGTCTACTTGGCAGGTGGTATTTTCGGGGCCATATTCTTCATGCTTATTTATAATATCTTCCCTTATTATGCCCCCATGGCGGCACATAGTTATATGTTAGGAGCATCGGCTTCAGTGATGGCGGTGGTATTTGGTGTCTCTTTCTACGCGAAAGAGGAAGAGGTGATGCTATTCCTTATCGGACGAATCAAGATATTTTACTTAGCCTTGTTTGTACTCTTACTCGATTTGCTTTCCATCACGTCGACAAACGCAGGCGGGCATTTGGCGCATATCGGTGGCGCCCTGTTCGGTATCTGGTTTGCTTCGCGGATGCGGGCCGGAAAGGATATCACCCGACCGTTGAACTTCCTCATGGACAAGATAGCCAATCTCTTCAAGCCTAAGTATAAGCCGAAGATGAAAGTGACCTACAAACGCCCGGAAACGGACTACGATTACAACGCCCGCAAACATCAAGAAAATGCGGAAATAGATGCTATCCTCGACAAGCTCAAGCGTTCGGGCTATCAAAGCCTCTCTTCTGATGAGAAAAGGCAATTGTTTGATGCCAGCAAAAAGTAATAAGCAGGTAAGGATATGAAGGTGTTGCGTTTCCTGTTTCGGTCATTTTTCCTGACGGCCCACATCGGAGTGGTTGCTCTCTTCCTCTTGTCGGCCGTGTCGGACAGGATTTCGCCTGCCTCCTTTCCGCTCTTTGCTTATTTAGGCTTAGGCTTCCCCGTCTTTTGCTTCCTGAACGTAGCGTTCACTTTCTATTGGCTTTTCATCCACGAATGGCGGTTTATTTGGATTGGATTACTGGCATTCGTATTGTGTTGGGGGCAAGTGAAACTTTATTTCCCGGTACATGCACCGGTCGAAGAAATTCCCCAAGAGAGAACCATCAAGCTCCTTACCTACAATATCATGTCGTTCGCTTACAAAGAACATACGGACGAGTATCCCAATCCAGTGATAGAATACATCGCCCAATCGGATGCCGACATCGTTTGCCTACAGGAATATGCCGAAGACACCCATGCCAATTACTTGACCAAACGTAAGATATACCGCGCGCTCAAGATGTATCCTTACCGCTCGATTATCTATCTGGGCAAGACAGGCCGGTTGCGTTCAGGTATTGCGGTATTCTCCAAATTCCCGATCGAGAAAAGCCGAAGGATTAAGTATGATAGCGAGTTCAACGGCTCGTCTTTGCACATCGTCCGACTTCCCGAAGACAAAAAGTTACTCTTGGTAAACAACCATTTGGAATCATTCAAACTCACCACGGAAGACCGCACCCGCTATGCCGCTTTCCTGAAAGGCACCGCTTCCGATAATTTGGAATTCCTGAAAGGTTCACTCCAACAGAAGTTAGGTACCGCCTTCAAGATTCGGGCTGCCCAAGCACAAAAAGTGGCCGAAGTCGTACGAGAGACGGAGAGCGATTACGTGGTCGTGTGTGGAGATTTTAACGATACGCCCATTTCATACGCGCACCATACGCTTCAACAAGGGTTGGTCGATGCCTTTTCCGAGTCGGGGCGCGGCATGGGTATTTCCTACAATCAGAATTGTTTCTGGTTTCGCATCGACCATATCCTCCACTCTTCCAATATGAAATCGCTGAATTGCACGGTCGACGATATCGATTATTCCGACCATTACCCTGTTTGGTGTTATTTACAACTGGAATGAGCGGAAAATATAGGCATAAACGTCGAGAATTATCGTTATATTTGCAGAAATTTTTAGGCGTATGAGTAAATGGAGCGAGCTACAAGAAGCTAAAAAATCTACTTACTTATTTGCCTTTTTCGCAAACCGCATTTTAAAACAATGAATTATGGACGCATTAACTGTTATATTTTTGATTACAAGCATTGTGGGCTTGATATTAGTCGTATGGTCTTTTACTAAGCCTGGGAAGAAATGGCTTGAGAATTTGTAATTTATGCTCCGGCTATTACTATTCTTTTGGTTCTTTGCGATTACTTGTTCCTATGGGCAGATTGCTCATGGCGGCTCACCTTTGCCCTTTTCGTCCACGCGAAGTGTGCCAATTGGATTCTTTGAGGAAATGCCAGGGTTTGATATTGAAGAGCAATTGCGGTTAGATTCGTTAGAGTTTGGGAGCTTGCGGACTTCGAACCGTTTTGCCTATAAGTTTATAACCGATTTCACTCCAACTAATTCTGGCATAAATTATACGTTGGCAGATGGAACGAAAGTATGGCGTGTCGGGATTTATTCACCCGGTGCCCGCTCATTGAACCTTTTGTTTACAGAATATGAATTACCAGAAGGAGCCCGCCTCTTCCTTTATGATGCCGAGCAACACCAAGTGCGGGGCGCATTCAATAGTCAGAACAATTCAGAACAAGGCATTTTACCCGTATCTCCCATTGCAGGAGAGCGCATCATTGTGGAATATCAAGAGCCAGCCCATGCATCGTTTCATGCCCGCCTTCGGATTGGTGAAGTGAACCATGCTTATCGCGATTTACCCCGTTTGGCGGAACCAGCCTCCGAACCTTATTATTCCGTCTCGTGCATTCCAGCATTGGTTTGTTCGGTGGCAGAAGGCGACCCGTATGCGGAAATCGGAAAGAGTGTAGTCGAATTGATTATCGATGGAATGTATTATTGCACTGGTTCGTTGGTAAACAACACCTTACAAGACGGGACGCCCTATTTGCTTACCGCTTCGCATTGCTTGAACCGAAATTTCTCACTCCGCAATCCGGACTATGAGGAAATCGCTGGGCGTATCGTTGCTTTCTTCAATTACGAAAGTCCGACCTGTACTTCTACGATGCGGGGTACAGAAGAGATGAGCTTGGCTTCCGCCTATTGTCGGGCGATTTACGAACGGACAGACCTTGCCTTGTTGGAGTTTCAAGACATGCCACCCGTCTATTACCGTCCTTTCTATGCTGGATGGAATGCAACCGAGACGCATACAGCTCCTTACGTTAGCATCCAGCATCCACAAGGGACGACCAAACGTTTCAGCTTGACAAATTATATCGAACGACGCGATGTGCAAATCGCCGAACAAACATTCGACCCCAATAGCTTCTGGTATGTGCCGGCGTGGGAAACGGGTTGTACAGCTCCAGGTTCTTCTGGTTCGCCACTCTTCGATGCCGATCATCGTATCGTGGGTGTCCTTACAGGTGGAAATTCTTCTTGCACTTCTCCTTCAGATGATTTCTACTATGCCCTTGTAGCAGCATGGTCTCCTTCTGACGAACCGGACCAACAACTACGATATTGGCTTGCTTCGAATGATGGGAAAGTAACCGTGTGCAATGGTTTGAATCCTTATGGCGAATCATCGGCTATCCGTCTGAGCCATATCCTCGACAATGGATGGCAAGAAGATATCGAAACGGCACGAGATGCCAATGACCACCTACTATTCGGACTGAACGAAACAAGCGCTACGGAATATGCTGAACAATATACACTTCCTACACCTGCGGTGCTCTATGGTTGTTATATAGTCACACCAGCTATCTCCGGACGGACTTATCCTGAGGTAGAAATCTGCGTATATAGCGGAAATGAACGACCGGAAACTTTACTTGCCACACAACGTTTCTCGCCTATAATCCAATACATAGACAACGATACCCTTACGGCCGGAAAGAAGTCGCTCACCCGTGCCCAAGAACATTTTGTGGCATTCGACGAGCCCCTATCAGTATCCGGGAATCTATTCGTAAGCTATCGGATAAACAATGAAAATACCTCTTTTTGTGCTTACAACATACCGCAAGGCAAAACTACGGCAAACAGCGCGTGGATTCATGCCGACGATGCCTGGTTACCAGCGACACAACATCCATCCAGTTCATTTGCCACTTCGCTCTTCATCGACCCCGTCTTGGCGTATAGCGACGAGCGGGTAACGCCCAACGAATCGCCTCTGGTATCCGACTTACGCCTCATCTCCGAGCCTCATACCCATACGCTTCACCTCGTCCTGCCTCTTGATGCGTACCCCACAGAGTTCACACTTCATTCCATGCGGGGAGAACAAATCGATCGACAAACCCTGTCAAATGAGCAAGCAACGTTCTCCTATCCGCAACTTTCCGCCGGCATCTATATCGTGAGCTTGCAAATAAATGGTGAACGAAAAAGCCAGAAAGTCATTTTCTACTAATCGAATTCTAAATATAGCTGTACGTTTTTTAGCGGACAGCTATATTTAAAGACGAATATAACGATATTTCCCGCACTATATACCTATTATTATATAGAAGACGGAAGTAATCGGATGCCATCGGCTTCAATACGAATTCGATGCTGCTTATAAAGCGAGCCAATCGCCTGCTTGAAAGCCTTTTTACTACACCGGAAAAGCGAATAAATTTCCTCCGGGTCGCTTTTGTCATGCACCGGCAAATAGCCATCCTTCATCTGAAGCGCCTCGAGAATACGTTGGGAAATGCCATCCACCTTCTGATAACCCAACGGCTGAAGACTGATGTCCAACTTGTCATCCTCGCGCACCTCCTTCACATACCCTTTCAACCGCTCCCCTCTTTCCAGCCGTTGGAACACTTGGTTATGATAAATCATACCCCAATGCGAATTGTTCACAATAACCTTATAGCCAATCTCCGTATCATCAGCCACCAACAAGTCTACCTCTTGATTTGATTCATATTCAGGCGGCACATTACCCAAGAATTTCTCAACGCGGGCCGAAGCGACAATACGTCCCGTCAGATGATCCAAATGCACATACACCAAATACCATTTACCTTCGCGCATCGCCATCTTTTGTTCTTTAAAAGGCACCAGCAAATCCTTCATCAATCCCCAATCAAGGAAAGCGCCTGTCGAATTGACCGACTTCACCCGCATGAAAGCGAACTCACCCACCACCGCCTTCGGATGCAACGTCGTAGCGATCAATCGTCCCTCATTGTCATGATAAATAAACACTTGGACCTCATCATCCACCTTCGCCCCTTTCGGCACATACCGCGTCGGCAAGAGAATCTCCTTTCCGTCACCGCCATCCAAATAAACGCCAAAACTAACCAGCTTTGTAATTCTCAACGTATTATAATTCCCTATCTGCAACATAACACCTACATTATTTTAGACAAACGTACAAATAAAATCTGAAACCAGAAAAAAGAACAAACAAATATTCGTGCGTGCAGCAATAAATGGGGAAATGCATCGTTATAAATACGTGTTTTTAATTATAGAAAAATTAAGTATCTTTGCACCTCAAATGAAGAGTATGAACATTATGAACATTAAATTAGTCGCAATTTGGGCTTGTTTGATTCTGTTTTTAGGAACTTCTTGTTCGGTTCCTAAAGATGTGGTTTATTTTCAAGGGATAGATTCCCTGACTCCGGAACAGGTGGAGTTAATGAATCAGAATTATACATCAAAGATTTGTCCTGATGACCGTTTGAGTATAACTGTCACAGCATGGGATGCCACGGTGGTTACGCCTTTTAATCCTCCAGTTTATGCGTATGCCGCAGAAGGAGAAGAAAAAATACAAGTATCGCAACAATTACAAACCTATTTGGTAGACAAAGAGGGAAATATCAATTTCCCCGTTCTGGGTAAAATCCATGTAGCAGGCCTTTCCAAACAAGAATTGATAGAGAAATTGCGGGTAGATATTTCAAAATATGTGAAGGACGTGAATGTGAATGTCCAGATAGTGAATTATAAAATCACCATGATGGGAGAAGTTTCCCGCCCAGGTACGGTACAAGTATATAATGACCGCATCACTATTTTAGATGCTTTGGGACGTGTAGGCGATTTGACCATCAATGCCAATCGCAAAAACATTTTGGTAATACGAGATAACGACGGGCAAAAAGAATTCGGAAGATTAGACGTAACGAATCCATCGGTTTTCTCTTCCCCCTTCTTCTATTTGCGGCAGAACGACGTGGTGTATGTAGAACCCAATGATGCGAAGAAGCGGAATGCCCGCTATAGCCAGGCTCAGCAGTATAGCATTTCCGTGTTCTCATCCATCTTGAGTGCCATTTCAGTAATAACAAGTGTCATAATAGCGATTACAAGATAGTATGGAAAATATCAGAGATAACGAAACTGCGGATTTGCGTTCATTGTTCATAAGTTATTTATCCCATTGGAAATTGATTGGGGGTACGGCGTTGATTGCATTCATCGGGGCGATCCTTTATATCATCCTTTATCCTACAACTTACGAAGCTACCGCACAAATATTGCTACAAGACGATAAAGATTCATTCTCTTCAAACGGTTTTGGATTAGGCGAAGCGGCAGGTTTGATGAAGTCATTTGGCATCAGCAACACTGCGTCTTCTACGGTCAACTTAGATGATGAGTTAGTCACCTTGACATCTAACCAGACCGTCCGGGATATGGTCACCGAATTGGGGCTTTATGTGGATTACATGGAGCCTTTCACGTTCGGTTACCGCCTTTATGGCACAGAGCCTTTAAAGATTAGCTGCGATTCTGCCACTTTGGCCAATCTGGAGCATACGATCCAATTGGATATGCGCCATTCAGCCTCAGGCCAATTGCATATCGACGCCAAAATCAAAAAAGGCACCTTTAAAACCCTAAAAGCCTCGTTTGATATAACCTCCCTTCCCGCCAAAATACAAGTGGACAAGTATCCTCTGACGATCGCGTATGCGGCGGATAGCCTCAAGAACCAAGCGTTCAAACTGGAAGCAGAGGTACGTTCTCCCATCAGCGTGGCAGAAGGTTTAATCGAGGAATTTGTAGTAGAAGATTATTCCAAATCGTCGAATGTACTACAGATGACGTACCAAGATTATGAAAAACAACGCGCCAAAGACATGCTGGCGACACTTATTGATTGCTATAACGCGCAAGCAGAGCAGTATAAGAAGCAATTGGGCGAGAAATCCCTCTCTTTTATCATGTCCCGCCTGAATTCCGTCTTGACGGATCTGGAAAAGATCGAAGCACAGATCGAGGCCTACAAGAGTAAGAACCAAATGACGATCGTCGAATATGATGTGCAAATGTATGCGGCAGCCATGCAAGAACTTCAGGTCAAATTGATTGAGCTGGAAGCCCAAATACACCTGGTAGACTTGATGGACGAGTTCGTTCACAACCCAGAGAACAAATATAAGTTGGTTCCCTCGCTCTATACGCCGTCTGAGGGCGAAACATCGGGCGATTTGTCGGCTTATAACCAAATTTTGATAGAGCGCGAGCGGGTGATCAAGAACTCGAGCGAAAATAACCCGTTGGTAGCGGCCCTTTCCGTACAGGCAGACGGTATGCGCGAAAGTGTATATAAGATGATTGACAACACCAAGAAAGGTTTGACCCTGACGCGGGACGATCTGAAGAAAAAAGAGCAAATGCTCCTGAACAAAATGGGCGCGATACCCCAACAAGAGCGTGTTTACGTAGACTTGAAGCGGCAACAGGAAATATACCAAGGCGTTTACTTGGTCCTTTTGCAAAAAAAGGAAGAGATTGAGCTGGCGATAGGGCAAGGCAAGGATAAGGCCCGTATTATCGACGCGCCTTACGTCAAAACAGCCCCGGTGGCGCCCCGCAAATTGTTCGCGGCCATTGGTATCATCCTGTTTACGTTTGTCGTATCCGTCGGCTGGCTGTCGGGCAAATGGTTATTCCAGTCCATTTGGGGCGATTTGAAAGCCGAATTGCAGAAAAAGCGTTAAAAAATACAGATGCAGATATTAACATGCTAAAGAGCATCCCCGGATATTCCAAATCGATAAGGAATTCCGGGGATTTTCTGTCTTATTCTCTTTTTCCAGTCATAAAACGGCAGGAGATTTTACCTCTTCTTTAGAAGACGAAAGAACCTTTGAAAGTCTATTTCATCTTTTCATATTTTAGTAATACATCGTTTTATATCTTCGCCTCTTCTAAAAAAGAGGAAACAGACAAGATGCATTCTCTGTCCTATTCTATATTTTAAGAAAAAGAAATGAGATGGCTATCGCCTCTATTCACTTTATAGCTAAAAAACCACTATCTTTGTATCTGGAAATGGGAATGAAGCTATAAATCGAAAAATGATATGGGCAAATATTTGAAACAAATAACGGCACAGGACGTTTACGTCACCCGCCTGAAAGAAAAGACCGTAACAAACGAAGAGGGATGGCATAAAAAAGTTCCCGTCGAACCACAAATGCCCCAGACGGGGTCCATTTTGTTCGACGCCATCGGCCGCATCCTCTTCGAGACCAACCTTCGGCAACCCGAAGCGCTGGCAGAGATACTGGAGGTAGACGCAGGGGATTTGCGGGCCGCCATACATCTCCTTTCCGGCCTCACGACGCAGGAATTCATCATGGCCTATCGTATACTCCAGGCCCAAGAACTGCTGGAATGCACGGACTTGCCCGTCGACGAGATTGCTCGGCAATGCGGATACCTGGCCACGACCAGTTTCTACCGCGATTTCAGCAAACAGGCCGGAACCTCGCCCGCGACCTACCGGCTGCAGCACCGGCCCTGGAATTACAAGGAATTGTACACCTATTGAAGGACCCATTCCTCCTCGACATAGAACTCGTCGGCATGCGTAATCTGCTTGTCTTCGGGCGGTAGCTGCATGTAATCACCATATAAGGCCGAGAGATAAGCGTCATAGCGCTCGGCGCCCTGCAGGTAGAGGTTTTCGAAGGGATAAAGCGTGGGCGTACCGAAAATAGGCTTGTCGATGATCTCCCGCTCCTTCCAATGGCCATAAAAATTCGCCACTCGCGAGGCCGTATGGTAATCCTCGCGCTGGATAAGCCGCTCGATGCGCTGCGCAAGGCGGTCGTCGTTGATCGGGAGCCGTTTGATCAGGTAAGCCACCGCCTTTTTCACCCCCTTTCGGATCGAGAGGCTGCAAAAACGTCCCTCTTGGATACGCAACAAAAGGAAGGCCAGGCGGATGGTGCGGCGGCTTGTCTTCGTATCGTTCACGCCGTCGAGCGGAAAGACATCGATGGCGATGCCGTTGTAAAAGCTCTCGTCCTGCTCGCCGAAAACCTTCTCAATGAGCTTGCTACCCCTTAGCTGGACCTTGACGAATCCCTTCTGCAAAGCCGGGGAATTCTTTCGGCTGACGAGTTGGTACTTCGCGGGCAATTCTTGTTCCGCCCACGTGCAAAATTGCTGGAAAAAGGGACGGGGTATGCCGAAATCCATATCATCGTCCCACGGGATGAACCCCCGATGACGAATCGCCCCCAACATCGTGCCCCCCAACATGTAATAAGGGATATGATGTTTCCGGCAAAGCTGGTCGAAAGCCGCCGCGATATGCAGCAACTCCTGATGGCACTCCTGAAGCGTTATTTTTCGTAAACTCATAGGTATTTATCGATTAATTTTTTGAGGACGAACCGGCAGGCAATGCTCTTATTGAACCCATCGCAAAGCCCGTAAGCCCGTTTGCGTAAGAAAAAGACAGTGGCGCGATGGAACCAACTGCAGTGTGTATAATATCGTGTAAGGAAATCGATTTGCTCGGGCGTAATGCTACGTAAGATACGCAACCTTTCGCGCCGGGGCTTCGCCGTTTGGGGTTGATAGAGCGAGCCCAACGCACGGCGTACCAAATATTCAGAAATTACAAGGTACGTTTGCGCCAGCACCTCCGGCGGCAAGGAAAAATGCTGTTGCAATTGGCCCATCCGTTCCAAATAGGTCTGGTAGCACAAGTACTCCGATTCAAAAGAGAATATCTTGCGGGACAGCGAGTCCGCATTTTCCCGGATGTAATAATTATAATTCATTCCCCCGACCGTTTGAATGCCTTGGCAATGGCAAAGGTAGGTGAGCATGAACAATACATCTTCCGCATAATGGACAGACTCCATGAAACGAATCCGATGCTTTCGCAAAAGACTGGCATTATATAATTTCCCAAACGGGAACCCGCACCGATGGATATGCAGGTCGCGGAAGGTACGATACACCTCCGACGCCGGATAAAAGCGCGTCTCGAACGAGCGCTCCTCGGGCAGCCGACGCGCAAACAGGGTGCGGAACCCCTGCACCACCAATATCTCAGGACGCTGGGCATATGAATACAGTGCGGAAAGATAATCCGGCTCTACCGTATCATCGGAATCGACAAAACAAATCCATTCACCCTGCGCCTGCTCGATGCCCACGTTGCGAGCTGCGCTAGCGCCACCGTTTGCCTTATGGATTACATGGAATCGAGCATCCTCGGCCGCTAACCTGTCGCAAATCGCCCCTGAACGATCCGTACTCCCATCATCGACCAACCAGACCTCATAGCCTTGAAACGATTGGCGCCGGACGCTCTCCAAACAAGCCTCCAAATAATTTGCCGCATTGTAGATCGGGATGATTATGGATATTTTTATCATTTCTATTTCTTTTGGACGCAAAGTTATAGGTTTATTTTTGAATATGAAAGAAGCTTTTATTGTATCTTTGCACGATTTTACGACTAAGGACGGGTATTTATGCAAGAAAATAACAATAAAAGAATTGCTAAAAACACACTGCTGCTGTATGTGCGGATGCTGTTTACAATGCTGGTATCGTTATACACTTCGCGTATCATCCTGCAAATATTAGGAGTAGAAGACTTTGGTATCTACAACGTAGTAGGCGGCATTGTAGCCATGTTCTCCTTATTTTCCGGTTCGCTATCCTCTTCTATCAGCCGTTTCCTGACATTTGAGTTAGGAAAAGGGAATATGCCCCGCTTAAAGAAGGTATTCTCGACAGCTATTAATATTCAGTTATTCATTTCTTTATTGATACTGGTTTTATCCGAAATCATCGGCGTTTGGTTTTTAAACGAAAAAATGGCAATTCCAGAAGGACGGTTAACAGCAGCCAATTGGGTACTGCAATGTTCCATTCTGACTTTTATCATCAATTTGATTAGTATTCCTTATAATGCGCTGATCATTGCCCACGAACGGATGCAATTCTTCGCTTATATCAGCATTTTGGAGGTTGTATTAAAGTTAGCTGTGGTATTTTTACTCATGTTTATCGGTTCGTTGGACAAACTGATTATGTATGGATTTCTTTTACTATTGGTAGCGCTTATCATTCGCTTTACGTATGGCGTCTATTGCAAACAGCATTTTGAAGAAAGTACCTATAACTATTTTTTTGATAAAACCTTACTGAAAGATATGATGAAATTCGCTGGATGGAATACGATTGGAGTAGCTTCTGCCGTATTTAAGGATCAAGGAGTAAATATCGCCATTAATCTATTTTGCGGTCCGGCAGTAAATGCTGCACGTGCCATTTCGGTACAAGTAAATACGGCTATTGGCGCCTTCATCGCAAACTTCATGACAGCTTTGAACCCTCAAATTACTAAATCGTATGCCGCTGGAGACTTTATCTACATGCGGACTTTGGTACAACAAGGCGCACGGTTATCGTTCTATCTCTTGCTATTCCTCTCGATTCCGGTTTTGATTGAAACAGAAACGATACTATCATTATGGTTGCACATTGTGCCCAACCACACTATCCATTTTGTACGTTTAATATTGGTATTGGCACTCTGCGAATCTTTGTCCGGCACTTTGATTACAGCGATGCTAGCAACAGGGCACATTCGAAATTACCAAATTATTGTCGGCGGATTGCAAATGATGAATTTCCCTTTGTCTTATGTTGCATTACGAATTGGATATGCACCCGAAGTAACAATGGTGATTGCCATTGTAATATCCATTGTAAATCTATTTATACGCATCCTTTTTCTAAAAAAAATGATAGGATTGTCTACGGAATACTATTTGACAAAAGTAGTTGGAAACATTTGTATGGTTTCCGTATGCTCGTTAATATGTCCCATGCTTGCTTTCTATGGATTAGAATCTGGTATATGGCGCTTCTTACTGGTCTGCTTCATTAGTGTGCCAAGTACACTACTTGTTATTTATTTCATCGGATGCTCGTCGATGGAACGGATGTGGATTCATACAAAAATAAACCAAGTAAAACAACGATTGAGATGATTAATATACAAAATAAACAAGATTGTTGCGGCTGTACGGCATGTGCCAGCGTTTGTGCACAAGATGCAATTACGATGACAGTAGATGAAATGGGATTCAAATATCCTAAAGTCGATACAAATCGTTGTACAAATTGCGGCTTATGCGAAAAAGTGTGTGCATTTCATGATGATTATGACAAATCAAATAACTTCGAAGAACCCTTTGCTTATGCAGTACGCCATCGGAACATGGAAGAAATAAAAAGTAGTCGAAGCGGTGCCATGTTCATAGCTTTGTCTGATTACGTTTTCCGGCAGAATGGTGTAGTATATGGCGTAGGTTATGCAAAACATTTCCGAGCCATCCACAAACGCATCACCAACCGAGAGGATTGCAAAGAACTAAAGGGATCAAAATATGTGCAAAGCGATCTGGAGGGTATTTTCCGATGCATTAAAGTTGATTTGCAACAAGGCTTATATGTACTATTTGTCGGTACACCATGCCAAACTGCAGGATTAAGGTCTTTTATCGGTAAGAGAAATAGCGAGAAACTATTGGTATGCGATATTGTATGTCATGGTGTACCCAGCCCCTTGCTGTGGGAGAAATATTTAAACTATATAGAACAAAAAAAAGGTTATACTATTGAACAAGTAAATTTTCGAGACAAGGCAAAAGGATGGACAGCCCATTATGAATCTTTTGTATTCGCAAACGGGCAGAAAATTATCACCAATACGTTTACCGATTTGTTTTACAAGCATCTCATGTTTCGACCATCTTGTGCGGTATGTAAATATACCAATATAAAACGTCCGTCAGACATTACATTGGCTGATTTTTGGGGATGGGAGAAAGTAGATAGTTCTTTTAATAAAGACAATATGGGGTGTTCATTAGTATTAGTGAATACAGAAAAAGGTAAAAGGGTATTTGAGGAAGTCCTTCCTGAAATCCATATCATACCAACTCCAATAGATAAATGTCTACAACCCAATTTACAACATCCGTCCTTATTTTCTCCAAAATACGCGGCATTCTGGAAAGATTATCAACAGAAAGGCTTTACCTTTATACTATATAAATACGGAAATAAAGGAACCCGGGCCAAATTATCACGTTTGAAACAGAAAATCAAACAAATCATCAAAAAAGTCATTCGGAAATGAAAGTAGGAATATTAACATTTCATTGCGCACACAATTATGGTGCGGTATTACAAGCGTATGCTTTGCAAGAACATTTGAAGTCAAGAGGATTAGAAGTACATGTGATAGATTATCAGCCCTCAATATTGAGCTCATTTTATAAGCCATTTGATATAAGAGATTTTCGTTCGTTGAAAACTCTACTTTCACGGATATTGTTATTTCCTTCTGCTTGGAAACGTTATCAAAATTTTAATCGCTTTATTCACAGAAAATTGTCCTTAGAGACAATTGATATGGACAATGAAGAAAGTAACTACGATGCTTTTATCTACGGAAGCGATCAAATTTGGAATCCTAAAATATTGAAGAATTTTGATGCAATCTATTTTGCTGGATTCAAAGCAGCTAAAGGAAAACTAAATATCACGTATGCAGCCAGTATGGGAAAGTTCACACTGGACGAAACGGAAAAAATATACTATCAAGAAGCATTGAAACGTTTTCATGCAATTAGTGTTCGGGAAAATTCACTAAAACACGCTTTATCGTCCTTGACAGAGAAACCGATAAAAGTTGTTTTAGATCCTACATTTCTATTATCACAAACGCAATGGAACCAAATCGCCATAAATCCCCAAATAAAAATTCCGTACGTTCTTATTTACCAAGTAGAAAAAAATGAACAAGTATATAAAATCGCCTACTCGCTTGCTCAACAAATAAAGGGGAAAGTGATTGAATTGAAATCAAAATTAAGTTTGTTGCATCAATCAGAATTTCAATGCGCTTCTCCTGAAGAATTTGTAGGTTACTTCAAACACGCTTCTTATGTTGTTACGACCTCTTTTCATGGTACAGCTTTTTCCATTATCTTTAATCGACCTTTCTATACAGTAATGATAAATAAAAACATAGACACGCGTTCATCTGCTTTATTGAATAGCCTTTCTTTATCCGAACGTCTAATAAAAAATGAAGCAAATGCGATTCTATCAGAAATAGATTATACAAGGCCGAACAAATTGTTGACATCTTTGCAAGAATCGTCAAAGGCATTCTTGGAAAATGCTTTAAAAATCAGTTGATTGCATGGAACAAGCCTATACTATTTTTCTAAATAATTATAAATGTAACAAATGTCGATGCGCCAAAAAACCATACCAATAAAATGATACTTTCCATACAAGCAGATTGGAAGTAACAGAGAGTAACCTAAATGGATAGAATTTACGCCGAGTCACATAACGAATATCTTTCTGAACGGTTGAAATAATCAATCGAAAAAGGTTATCGTCTATGTCTCCTTGGCGTGCAACAGTTAATACCATTTTAGATAGCAACCTATTAAGAAATTTGTAAATCAGAACATGATATCCATCCTTAGTTGAAACTAATAAATCTTTTGCTAATTGATATAACCGAAGTTGAGTATATACATCGTTTATATTTTGCAAATATTTATGGCTATAATTGGGCCATTCATAGTTATATTCGGCATCGTTTATAATTATAAAAACACCATTCATCAACGATAAATACTGAAGAACAAATACCTCATCTTCAAACAACTTAATATTCGTATCAAAACGAATATGATGACGTTCGAGGATTTCTCGCTTAAATATCTTATTCCATACAAATCCAAAATGCCCTAATAAAAACTCACTGCTACTTATGAAGCCTTGCTTATTTTCATAATAAACAGAATCAAAAATTCCTTGTCTGAAGATATTTATTTTCTGAACAAATAATAATTCTGAAGAGTCTTTTCGTCCAATCAATTCGACAAAATTTTGCAACCAATATGGTCCAACATAATCATCGCTATCACAAAATGTAATCCATTCTCCAGAAGCTTTTTCAATTCCAATATTTCGAGCAGAACTAACTCCTCCATTTTCTTTATGAATAGAGATAATACGTTTATCTTTTAGAGAAGCTTCGTTGCATATAACTCGAGAATTATCAGTACTCCCATCATCAACTAACAGAAGTTCCCAATTTGGATAACTTTGCTCAATAATTTTCTGAATACATCGCTCTAATGTAGCCTCAGCATTGTACACTGGAATTATGATAGATATTATAGAGTTTTTCATCAAATTATCTACTACAGTTTTTTATAAACTTCCACAGTTTGTTTCGCAATAACATCCCAGTCATATTTAGATAAATCATATTCTTGACATTCTTGCCCATTATCCAACAAAGTTTGGATCTGAAGAATCATATCTTGCAAATTATTAGTTTGAAAATAATTTGCATTAGGCAATCCGATAGCTTTATTGGCAGGTATATCACTTGCCAATACTTTTCGTTGAAAACTCATTGCTTCTAATAATGTAATTGGTAATCCTTCATGAGAAGAAGGCAATACAAATAAAGCCGCATTTGAATAAAGTTGTTTCAATTTTTCTCCTTTGACAATTCCTGGTAATATGACTTGATTTTCTAATGCAAAATCCTTCAAATAACAACAATAAGCAGAATGATAATCGGCATCTCCAGCAATGACCAATTTATATTCTGGACGATTTAGTTTAATATAAGCTTCGATCAATTTATCGAATCTTTTTTCTTCCACAAAACGACCTACACCTAAAATATATTTATCTGATTGAAGTCCTAATTCGTTTAGATAAGAGATTGAGGTCGATTTAGGAAAAGTTGTAATGCCATTATATATTAAATGGACATTCTTTTTACGGTGATATTTCTTTTCCAATATAGTTGTAATTACTGTTGAAATAGCAATTATTTGATTAGCCCATAAAGCGGCAAAAAGTTCACCCAATTTTAATATAAACCGAGCAAAAAATCCCCATTTTTCTCTATCATAATCAGGTCCATGATGAGTCATAACAACCTTCAAATTCAACACCTTTGCCAAAGGTATAGCAATAGCCGGTCCTATAGCATGGATATGTACGATGTCTGCATGTACTTTTTTCGCGTAAATTATAGCTTTCAATGTATGAATAGCAGCTTCTAAACCAGAAATCAAAGGTGAAGCAATATCTTTAAATTTAACCCCCTTATATTCTTGCAAAGGTGGATTTTCTTTTACAAATCCAGATCTACGAACTACAATAACTTCATGTCCTAAGTTCACAATACGAGGATACAATTCTTCACAATGTGTTTCTATTCCACCTTGTACATTTGGAAAACCTCTTAATCCAGTAACTACAATTCTCATTCCTCTGATAGTTTTTTTAAGTTCCCTTGTTCTGGATCCTGACCTACATCATACCAATTCCTTTCTAAACACAAAGGTTGATGAAGCAAACTATTCAATTTATTCTTCATCACCCATTGCAATGGATGGCGTATATATTTCTTCATTACAGGTGCTGCAGTTCCAACCATCCAACAATTTTTAGGACACTTTCGAACTAAACTTCTAACCTTCTCAGCTTGTTCACTTTCCCATATTTCTGCAAAAGATTCCACATTGCGAATATTACCCATGCTTTCTTTCCAATATTGTTCTTCCAAACCATTGCATGGATAAACATCTCCGTAAGGATCAACAAAAAAATTCACTAATCCTGCTTCACAAGGCAACATACGTCTATTACCCTCTATATAATTAATTAACCCATTATTAAAAAATGCCCTAAACCAAGCCTTAGGAGAATGTTCCTCTAACTGCAATGCAATTAGTTTCTCGAAATTGGATATAACCTCATCTTTATTCGTTATTTGATTATCATACTTATGAAAATAATAAGAGTTATGGAATGCAGCTGTTGCAAATTCCATTTTCAATTGCTTCGCCAAATGATAAAGAGATAACATGTCTGCCGAATTGTTATTGGACACAGTAATGCCAAATCCAATATCTTTTATTCCCATCTCCCGCAAAGCCAAGAGTGTCCGAAGTCCTTTGTCAAAACCTCCTTGCCTTCCTCTCAGTTCATCATTTTTTTGAGACAAACCTTCGATGCTAATACGAATACCTATATTAGGAAACTTCTCGGCCAATTTTATAATACGTTCTTCAAACCAACCAGAAGTAGAAATAACTACACGAGGTGATTTGGAAAATAACACTTCCACAATTTCATCCAAATCTTCGCGAATAAAAGGCTCACCACCTGTTATATTAACAAAATTGACATGCGGTAATATTTCCAACTCCTTCGGTTGAATTTCTTTACTCTTTTCTGTAGGATTCTGCCAAATATCACACATTTTACAACGCATCGGACAACGATACGTCGTAATAATACACATATCTGTAGGTGAAGGTATCATATTCTGTATTGCTTAATTTTATTGTTCATACAATTTAATAATCTCCTCATAATACTTATCAGCAGAGAAACGTTCTTGCGCATCTTTACTGATTTGCTGATAATCAAAAGAAGTTTGATACATTTGAATAATCTTCTTTCTCAAATCCTCGGCATTCCTTGACTCAAAAAGTAATCCACTTTGAGGAACGCTAATTGTTTCTGGTATACCACCAATATTTGCACCTAAAACTGGAGTCCCTAAGCATTGAGCTTCGATGCTTACCAAGCCAAACACTTCGTACCATTCTGATGGTACTACTATAAACTTTGCTCTCTGAAGAATTGGAGCCATTTCATTCCACTCCTTAAATCCAACAAATTCAATATTATCTATATTTAAGAATTTGCTTTGCATAGGTCCTAAACCAACAACAATCAATTTATAAGGTAATTCTCGTGCCACTTGAATGAGGGTTCGTAATCCTTTTTCCTCAGATAATCTACCTACATAACAATAATATGATGATTTCGTCGCCACCTGTGAATAATTCCGATTTGTAAAGTTTGGAATTACCTTAATCTGTGAATTAGGAAATCCTCCTTTGCACATCAAACTTGCCAAAAATTGGCTAGGAGCAATAAAATAATCTGTATTCTTAATAAGTCTCTTTCTGTTCCACACCAAAGATTCCCAATAAGCCAACGAGCTTGCCAAATAACTATTTTTCAAACATCTATTCCGTAATACACAATAAGTTTGCTTTGTAGAAATACAAAGTTCACAAATTTGGTTATTCCTTAAACATGTATAATTGGGACAAATTAGTTTATAATCGTGTAAAGTCCAAATAACTTTTATTCCACTATTATGTGCAATTTCTCCAATTATAGGAGATAGTTGAGAATGTATATTATTCAGATGTAGTACGTCAGGTTTAAATTTTTCAATCAAAGCAATAAATTTCTTTTTCACTTCTATAGGATACAACATACGAACAGCTGCCGCCATTTTCTTTGTTAATCCCCTTGCTTGAAAATCTATTGAAGAAGGAAAATATTTTTCCCACTCTGAATGATAATTTAAAGGATGTTGCATACTAAAAAAAGCCACATCATGCCCTTTCCCCTTTAGCAACTTTTCCAATGCCAAAGAAGCTACACAATCGCCACCTCGATTATAATAGAACTTATTTGATATAAGAATTCGTTTCATCCTGTCTTACTCTATTTAACACATTCCGTTGCATATCTACTATAACTAAAGCCAGTAACATCATTAAAAATAAACCTCTATTATGAGTAATGGTAGCATCACTTGTACACTCGATTAAAAAGAAGAATATAATTAATATACCAATTACAAATTCTTTCATACATTCTCTGGTATAGAGATGTAGAACGTTTTTTGTTTGTACAATCCAAAATGCAAAAAACAGAAGAACTCCAACTACACCAAATTGAGCAAGAGCTGGATAGTATGTATCTGCAATAAAACGAGGATCTCTTTCCGTTAACCCCTGCATAATGTCCATTCCAAAATCATTATAAATATGAGAATAATATTCTCCTGAAGCAAAAGTTCCATAAGTCGCAAATCCTGAACCAAAAGGAAAATAGTCACGAAAAATATCTATTGAAAAATAATACAACGCGGCTCTAGCATAATAATCTAATTCTCCTCGTTCTTCTCCGACACCTGCGCCCTCTATAAAATAGAAATGTATTTTAGTCCATGCTACAGCTATAATAGCTATTGTCGCGATAAAAAATACCGTAATGTTTCTTATATTAAACTTTAACTCGAACTTCGCATTTATATAAAAGACTATAAACATAGTCAATACAAAAAAACCATACATCTTTGATCTTCCTGATAATAATCCAACAGCTAACAATAACAAAAATACAAGCTTATCTTTTAATGTATAATCACTACAATATAAATAAAGCAATGCCATAATAGTAGCAGCCGTAGCTAATCGAGATTGATGTGTAAGCAGTACATGTAACACTTCTATATTAAAAAGAGAGATAATTCCTACAACTAACAAATAAAACGAAAACACAATTGCCAGCAATTGTATATTCTTCTTCATTTGCTGATTCAATGCCGGTTTAAAAGCATAAACCGTAAAGAAGGCTAAATATGGCTTTAATTGGATAATAAAATCAGATAATATGGCAGCTTTTGTATTACACTTGATTGCAAAAGAATAAACCAAATAGAAAAGGAACACTCCTAAAGTGATCATGAATAATTTATTAACAGACCAATTCGGTGTATGAAATACGTAATAAGCATATAATCCACATAATGCAATGGCACATAATTCATCCACGAAGTTAAAGCCTAAAGCATCGTAAAATACTACCCCCAAAATAAGCGTGAATACAAAGAGATAGTAAAATGTATTATCTATAAATTTCTGAAGCATGTCCTTTTATTTATAAGAAATGGATTCAATAGATGCGCCTTTATGTGCCCCAAAATAAGTGACATAAATCTTTTTCTCGTCTGTATCGATAGCGTATATACTGAAACTATTACTATTTATATCATTATTGTCTCTTGCAATATATCCAAAATTATCGTTTTGCAAATCAGGAGAAAGAGTATTAGCCAAAAGCATAATTTGTTTCGGACTTGTGCCTTCTTCATGTGCAACCTCAAAGTGAGCAGAAGTATGCGTATGTCCTCCTAAATAACAAATGAACTCTCCTTTGCTATTTTCAAAGTCAGCATCTACAACTATTGTATTTGTCGGAAAGACAGTTGATTTATAAATGTTCTTGAATTTCTTTTTTTGAATAAATGCATTTATAATAGAAGGTACTAACGTCTCTTTATACAGATGCACACCCGCACACATATAAGTACTACCATCCTTTGAATAAGACTGTAAAGGATGGTGATTCAAAACAATAATGGAATGCTTATCCGTCATATTTTCCTTTAATGCTATGTTTATCAACCAATCAACCTGCTTTTGCGTAATACAAGAGACATGCAAGGAATTATACTCAAATCCTTCTTGATCTGTATTATCTAACGCGATAAAACGAATAATATTGCCATTTGCATCCACGACATCAGCATAATAGTAATTTTCCCCAGGTTGTTGATGATATTTATAATTCATATTCGCAAATAGAACCGAATGCAAATCTTGTTTACTCAAATAATAAGATGAATTATCACTCAACATATTAGTATCATGATTCCCTGTACAAAAAAAACTGGGTATCGTATTCGTAAACGAAAAAAATGTAGATGCGAAAGCCTTTAAATACTGGATTGCCGTTTGCTTATCGTCGTTCTCTGTCGTATTGATAAAATCCCCACTTGCAACTAACGCGTTAATTTTAGCTTCCCGCAAATTCGCGAACGCTACAGCTTGTTCAAGATTAGTGGGATTATCATACATATCATCAGCAGTAAAGCTGGACAGATGTATATCTGAAATATGGACAATTTTGAAACGCTCATACGATGGATCATTTTTTAATGCACTTATCTCATCGCTTTTTTTTGAACCATACATAATCTCGTTGAGATTGGCTAATGATTCCGCTGTATTTTGCACAAAATACTCCTTACTATTGTCTTTATTACAACTATATTGCATAAAAACAAGTAAGAGAAAAAGTGTTATATGGCATTTATTCCATTTCATTGTTTACATTTCTTTGAACGACTTGCAAATATAGCAAAAGACTATGAATTGGGAAAATGTTTGTTCAAATTTCCTTCCACAATTGAACAACCTCTACACCCCTCACATCCACACCCACAAGTCATCCCTTTAGGCCGCTTCACCATCCGATACAACCTTCTTCCCACATAAAGGAGGACGGCTATTGCGATTATACTTATTGCCACTTCTTGCCACATAATACATTGAATTTAAATCATTAGACTTCCTATTTGATATACTAAGAAGGAGACGGTCCAGGCTAAGATGCAGGTGTAGGCCACTACAAAGAGTCCCCATTTCCATGAATTGGATTCGTTCTTGATGGCTACGACCGTGGCAATACAAGGGAAGTAGAGCAGGACGAAAAGCATCAGGCTAAGTCCGACTAAAGGCGTGAACACGAGACTCCCATCCGGGTTCCGCTCCTCCAGCAACCGTTCGGAAAGGGCTTGCTCCTCGGCATCGCTTCCGGTATAAAGCACGCTTAGGGTACTTACGACTATCTCTTTGGCCGCCATACCCGAAAGCAGGCTGACGCTTATCTTCCAATTGAATCCGAGTGGTTCCATAATGGGCGATATGGCCCGGCCAATACGTCCGATGTAGGAGTTTTCTTGATGGTCGATGGCGATTTGCGCTTCGATGTCGGCCACTCTTTGTGCCCTTTCGTCTTCACTCAGGGAAGCATTCTCTATCTCGGCCAATTGTTGTTCGAAGCGAGGCGTATTACTTGTCTCGCGCGGGAAATAACCTAAGAACCATATAATAATGGAAGCGACCAGGATGATGCCTCCCATCTTATGGAGGTATTGCTTGGCTTTCTCCCACATGTGGATCAGAATCGATTTGCCGGTCGGCATCCGATAAGGAGGAAGTTCCATTACAAAAGGCACATCCTCTTCTCGGAAGAAGGCGCGTTTGAATACCCGAGCAAGGATAACCGCCATAACGATGCCCGTCACATACAGCAAGAGAAGCATACTCCCGGCATGTTGGGGGAAGAGTGCGCCCGTAATCAGCACATAGACAGGCAGACGGGCACTACAACTCATCAAGGGTGTGACCAGCATCGTAATCATTCGGCTATTTCGGCTCTCGATTGTCCGCGTGGCCATAATAGCCGGCACATTGCATCCGAACCCCATCACCAGTGGGATAAAAGATTTGCCATGCAACCCCATCTTGTGCATGATTTTATCCATAATGAAAGCGGCCCGCGCCATATAACCCGAATCTTCCATAAAGGAAATGAAGGCATAGAGGATTACGATCTGCGGAAGGAAGACAATCACGCCCCCTACTCCACCGATAATACCATCTACAAGCAAATCCTTCAACGGTCCGTCGGACATGGTACCGCGCACAAAATTGCCGATTACTTCCACCAGGCTCTCAATCCATCCCATTGGATATTCGCCCAAACGGAAAGTCACCTCAAACATGAGCCACATGAAAAGGATAAAGAACGGGAACCCCATCACGCGGTGCGTCAAGAGCATATCGATGATTTGCGTCTTCGAAGCCTCGCGTATCTTATTCTGTTCGAAGGTCTCGCACAACGCTCCTTGGATAAAGCCGTAGCGCGCATCCGTAAGTGCTGTCTCGCAATCCGTCTGGAGGAGGCTTTCGATGTGCGCCGCATTCTTATCGCGTTCGGCAAAGACCTGCGCGCCAGCCTTATGACGCTGTATTTGCGCCTCGACCTCTTTGTCGCGTTCCAAAAGCTTGATAGCCAGGTAGCGCTTTGAGATACTCTTCGGCAAGTCGTCATCGGCCTTCTGGATCGCTTTCTTGATATTCGTAATGCCCTTTTCCAGCGTGTCGCCATAATTGATATGGATATGGCGCACGGTCGGATCTTCTTCTTCATAGACTTTGATGACGCGCTCGAACAATTCCTTGATGCCAAAACCGGTTTTGCTGATGGTGGGCACGATCGGGCAACCTATCATGCGCCCCAACGATTCATAATCCAGCTTATTTCCAGCCCGTTCCAGTTCGTCATACATATTGAGGGCGATGACCATCTGCACGTCCATATCGATGAGTTGCGTCGTCAAGTAAAGATTCCGTTCGAGGTTGGAAGCATCCAACACGTTGATGACCACATCCGGTTGTTCCTTCTCGTTCAATTGCTTACGCACATAAAGTTCCTCGGGCGTATAAGCCGAGAGCGAATAGGTGCCGGGCAGGTCGACAATGCGAAACGTATAGCCGCTCTGCTTGAAGGTTCCCTCTTTGGCATCCACCGTCACGCCGCTATAATTTCCTACCCGTTCGTGCGCCCCGGAGGCGAAATTAAACAGGGATGTCTTCCCGCAATTCGGATTCCCGACCAGCGCGACATTGATAGTCCGCCCTTTATGAATTGCCATCGCACGCAAGTCCTCATCGGAAGGCTCGACGAATGCCTCCTCTTTGGCGGCTATTTGTGTCTGTTCGCGGGCATATTCCGCGGCACTTACGACTTCAATCAACCCGGCATCTTGCCGACGGAGCGAAACATCGTAGCCCATCACGCGGTAATGAATCGGGTCTTTCAGCGGAGCGCTTTGGATAACCTCCACCTCTTTCCCGCGGATAAACCCCATCTCGATGATGCGTTTGCGGAACGCGCCACGCCCCATCACTTTCACAATAACCCCTTTATCCCCTGTGCGAAGCTCTGATAATCTCATTGTCTAAAATCCTCTACAAAAATTCACGCAAAGGTACACTTTCTCTTCGGGTATGGCAATACCTATCCGTAGGTATTTTGAAGGAAAAATGAATACCCCAAGAAAAAGCCGACTACGCCGGACATAAACTTATAGATGCCCAAGCTAAAAGTCGAAACCTCCGAGAAAATCTCTATCTTTAGCCTAAAGATACATATCTGCAGGTTAAAGATACATATCTTCAAGCTAAAGATATATATCTGCAGGCTAAAGATAGAGAAGTTCCCGGATGTCCAGAAGTTTTCCGCCAAGGTAAGTCCTTTTCCAGCCGGGCGGACAAAGAAAAAGCACCTCTTCACATTCCAAAGAGATGCTTCAACTCATTTTAAGATACAAGTAAATATCCTCGATATTATTCGTCCCGGCTTGCTCCCATGAACATGAAGATGTAATACAAGAGTGTAGCCAACGAACCTAATGCCGCTACGACATACGTATAAGCCGCCGACTTCAATGCATCTTCCGCCTTATCATGCGTAAAGACATTGGTGATACCTGCCCGGCTCAACCATACGAGCGCACGCTGACTGGCATTGATTTCGACCGGCAACGTCACCAAGCTGAACAACGTCGTCGAAGCAAACAGGATGATACCAAAGAGCATCAACTGGGGGAAAGAGTGCAAAAGCAACATACCGCCCAGCAACACCCAAGGCATAATATTCGATGCAAAGCTTACGATAGGCACCAACGCCGAACGCATCCGAAGCGGAGCATACGCACAAGCATGCTGCACCGCATGTCCGCACTCGTGGGCTGCCACCGCGGCGGCGGCGATACTGCAACTATCATATACACTTTCACTTAAGTTGACAGTCTTTGTCATCGGATTGTAATGATCCGTGAGATGACCCGGCGTACAAGTGACTTGCACGTCGTAAATACCATTGTCGCGCAACATTTGTTCAGCCACGTCGCGACCCGTCATTCCATTGGGTAAAGCAATCTGAGAATAAGTCTCAAACTTCGATTGGAGCCGGCGCGATACAAGCCAGCTCAATAGGGCTACGCCTATAAAAATAATCCAATACAACATAAATATACTACTCTAAAAAATTCACGCGCCAAATATAAGGCAAAATCTTTAGTGTACAAAAAAATGGTAGATAAAAGGACTAAATAAATCCCTTTTCTACCATTTTTCTATTATAAATCGTTAGGATGTAAACTGATTATTCTTCCGTATAGCGTACAATCGTTTGTTCACGATCCGGACCGACCGACACAATCTTGATGGGCACGCCCAGCTCTTCTTCGAGGAAAGAGAGGTAAGCATTGAACTCTTCGGGGAATTCATCCTCGCTCTTCATCTTCGTCATGTCCGTCTGCCAACCTGGAAGCTCTACGTAAATAGGCTCGACTTCTCCTTCAATTGAATAGGGAAAATCCGTTACCTCTTCACCATTTATCTTGTAAGCCACACAAGCCTTGATGGTCTCAAACGAATCCAGCACATCGCTCTTCATCATAATCAATTGGGTAACGCCATTGAGCATAACGGCATAACGTAATGCCACAAGGTCAATCCAGCCGCAACGACGTTTGCGACCCGTGACGGCTCCGAATTCATGTCCCAACTGGCCAATCTTATCGCCCGTCTCGTCAAACAACTCCGTGGGGAACGGACCGCTTCCGACGCGTGTGCAATAGGCTTTGAAGATACCATATACTTCACCAATATTGCGAGGTGCGACGCCCAAGCCCGTACAACATCCGGCACAAATCGTATTCGAAGAGGTGACAAACGGATACGAGCCAAAGTCCACGTCGAGCATCGTCCCTTGCGCGCCTTCAGCCAACACGTTCTTACCCTCTTTCAGCAAATGGTTGATGACATGCTCGCTATCGATCAACTTGAACTGCTTGAGGTATTCCAACGCTTCGAACCATTTCGATTCTAATTCCGTGATATCATAAGTATAATTCAACGATTTCAGGATGGATTCATGCCGTTGTTTGGCGGCCTTATAAATCGAATCGAAGTCGCGCAACAAATCACCCACGCGGACACCATTGCGACTCACCTTATCCGTATACGTCGGACCGATGCCTTTTCCCGTCGTGCCAATCTTACCCGCGCCTTTGGCCGCTTCGTAAGCCGCATCGAGGATACGATGGGTCGGCAAGATGAGATGCGCTTTCTTCGAGATATAGAGTTGCTTCGTAATATCATGCCCACTGGCCGCCAATGCTTCCGCCTCTTCTTTGAAAAGGACAGGGTCGAGCACCACGCCATTACCTATAATATTCACCTTTCCACCTTGGAATATGCCGGAAGGAATCGAGCGCAACACATACTTTTCACCTTTGAACTCGAGCGTATGCCCCGCATTCGGGCCGCCTTGGAAGCGCGCTACGGCATCGTATTGGGGTGTTAAGACATCTACGACTTTGCCTTTGCCTTCGTCTCCCCATTGCAATCCTAATAGAACATCTACTTTCATGTCTTTATCTTCTGATTAATACTTTTCATTTATCGGGTGGCCTCTTTCGAACGCCAACCCGACAAAGATAGCGGATTTATTCGGAAAATCACCTACGTTCTCCCGATTTTGTTGCAAAACCCGATAAGAAAAGCCCTTTTAACGTTCGATGAGAGCTGCTTTGCCCAAACCAATGGGAGAAGATGGGCTTCCTTTGAATAGAATCCGGACGTTTATCTCTTCACTTGTCGGAGGGAAAGGCACTTCCAGATCCGCACATGCCGCCTCTTGCTTCGTGGCCAATTGCTTGCCATTCACCCAAACCTCGGCTTCACCATATACTTCACGAAGACGCAATACACCTCCTTTTTGTTTATGGATAGCGAAAGGAGCAAACGACGCGCGGCAAAGGTAATAGCCATCGCCTGGCATATCGTTCAACGTCCCTGCATTGATTTGTTGCCAGCTATTCATGTCATTTTCTGCTAACTCCATCGTCGGATTTAACCGTTCGGCAGAGAAAGGGGACAGCATCCATCGATCCAATACAATGGAAGGATTGACCACCTCAACCGCAGGTCCACCCTCCGACGCGATGGTATGAATCTGGATCGTAGCGGATTCCAATCCCGGAGTAGAGGCGGTCAAGAGAATGGGTTCCGTAGCTCCTTTATTAGTCTGCACAATGACTTGCGCATATCCATTGAAGAGGTTCCGCTTCATGGCCTTGTCCGGTTCGTGTGAATTGGGGTTTCCATTTCCTACACCGATGATACGCCCCGGTCCACTAATCGAGAATTCCATCGGAAGGTTGGCCGTCGGGATATGGCGTCCCTTCTTATCCACTACTTCTACGGTAATAGGCATGGCATCCCGTCCGTCTCCTGCAAGCGATTCGCGGTATGGAATCAAGCGGACGCGCTTCGCTTCGCCGGTGGTTTCCACTTGATAGCAGACGCATTCTTTCCCTCCTTTATAGCCAATAGCCTCCAATTTACCGGGCTTATACGGAATATAGAATGTATTCATCTCATATTTGTCTACCTTTTCCGCACCTACTTGCTTGCCATTCAAAAGGACACGGACGCTATCCGCATTCGTAAGCGTCATGACTTTGATCGGTTTCCCGATGCTATCGGTAGGCCAATTCCAGTGCGGCACGAGGTGCATCACCGGACGGTCCTCGATCCATTGTGCCTGCCGTAGATAATAAGCCATCTTCGGGAAGCCGCACAAATCCATGATGCCAAAGAAGGAGCTGGCGGAAGGCCAACGGAAAGGCGTTGGCTCGCCCCGATAATCGAATCCCGTCCAGACGAAGCTTCCCGCCAAGAAGGGGCGTTCGTTGATCGCTTTCCAGTTATCCCGGTGCGTTTGTCCCCAATCAGCCGCCCGCGTGTCATACGAATCGATGATATTATGTTCCATATCCGTCTGGTATTCGCCTCGTACTTGGAAGGCCGAACAATCCTCGGAGCTGGTCAGCTTCAGGGTCGGATTCTTTTGGTGGAACTCATCATACGCATAATGTTGGTAGTTAAAGCCTACAATCTCTACGGCTTGCGAAACGTTATATGGTTCAAACAAACCGCCATTCATAGCTGCGGTCACCGGACGGGTCGTATCCAATTGTTCGACCACGTCGCGCATCCGGCGCACCATCTCGTACCCATTCTCCGTGCCCTGCATCGGTTCTTCGTTGAACACCGACCAAAGGATGACGCTGGGCCGATTCCTATCCCGTTTCACCAGCCATTCCAACTGGCGGACATGCTCCGGCGAAGTGTTGAAGACGCGGTTCTCGTCCATGACCAAGATACCCAAGCTATCGCACAAATCGAGTAATTCCACCGAAGGCGGATTATGCGAACAACGGTAGGCATTCACGCCCATGTCCTTAAGCAACTTCATCCGGAATCCCCACAAGGCATCCGGCATCGCCACGCCTACGCCGGCATGGTCTTGGTGGTTGCACACGCCTTTTATCTTCAAATGTCTTCCATTCAGGAAGAAACCCGAATCGGCATCGAAATAATAAGAACGAAACCCACACCGGGTGGTCAGTTCGTCCGTCTTGACACCATTTTGTACCACTTCGGTCTTTACCGTATATAATATAGGTGAATCGATATCCCATAATTGCGGATTATGCACGGTCAGTTGCATCCGGGCCGTCGCATCCCGCAAAGGTTCCACTTCCACCTGGGCCACGCCCGCTTGGATCACCTTCCCGTCTGGCCCGTACAACGTGGATTTCACCTCAGCCACGGCTGAAAGTTTACCCGCATTGTTCACTTCCACTTCAATCGGAATGAGCCATTCATCGCCCGTCTGCTTGACAGGGTTGGCATATACGCCGTCCGTCTTCAGATGCAAAGGCGAACGCTTCACCAGCCACGTATGCCGATAGATGCCAGCCCCTTCATACCACCACCCCTCTTGCGAATGGGCGTCTACACGGACCGCTATCGTGTTAGGAGCATCGCCGAAATTCAGATAAGGCGTGATATCTATATAAGAAGAGGTATAACCGCACCAATTCCGATGCAAAAGCGTGCCGTTCACCCAAATTGTGGAATAGGTCGCAATCCCATCAAAGTGCAATTCGAAATGCTTCCCTTTATCTTCGGGAGAGACTTGGAAAGTCCGCCGATACCATCCATATCCCCGGTCGCGATAACCTTGCGAAAGGTTCGCATCCGGGTTGAAAGGCTGCTCGACCGCCCAATCGTGCGGCAAATCCAATACGCGCCAATCGCTATCATCATAACCAGGAGCGGCAGCTCCCCAACTTCTTCCCGCCTTCGCATTGGCATACGAGGCGCCATGCCCCTTTATCTCTGGGAAAGGAATATCCCCTTCGTGGAAACGCCAACCTTCGTCCAACGAGAGCTTCATCGGTTCCGTCACATGCTCTTGCGCCGAAAACGTGAAAGGTAACATACAACATACAAGTGTCCAAAACTTTTTCATGGGTTATCCGTTTTTACAAAATTCACCCGCAAAAATAACTTTTTCTCCTTAATCCGCTGCCTCCAGTTCCGATTTTGAGTGCATTTTCCCGATTCGTGCATTTAAATGCAAAAAGATTGCAGAATCTGAACCATCGCCTACTTTTACGATCATGAGGTTGAAGCGGTACAATCATCCGCCTGAAAACTCAGGCAGCGCTTTGTATCGGTACAATTACCTGCCCGGATGTTCAGGCGGCACTTTGTATCGGTACAATTACCCGCCTGAAAGTTCAGGCAACACTTTGTACTGGTACAATTACCCGCCCAAATGTTCAGGCAGCACTTTGTACCGGTACAATTACTCGCCCGAATGTTCAGGCGGCACTTTGTACTGGTACAATCATCTGCCTGAAAGTCCAGGCAACACTTTGTACCCAAAAGGTAACCCGCCTGATCTCCGTGTTTTTTATTTTTTCAACATGTTCTTATTTTCCTAATATCTTCCGCACCTCATCCACCGATAGGTTCCGCCTCCGGGCATAATCGCGCAATTGAGACTCGTCGATTCGTCCGATACGGAAATATGCGCTGGCGGGATGGGCGATATAGAGTCCGCTGACCGAGGCGGTGGGCGTCATGGCTCCATGTTCCGTCAGGCGGATACCGATTTGGGAGAAATCCAGGAGCTTGTCCAACGTGAAATTCTCCAACTGGTCGGGAAGCGAAGGATAGCCTATCGCCGGACGGATGCCTGCATATTTCACTTTAAACAGTTCGGAGACAGATAGATTTTCATCTGGCGCATAACCCCAATATTCGCGCCGCACTTTCGCGTGCAAATACTCAGCCGTGGCCTCTGCCAAGCGGTCGGCCAGCGTTTGGAGGAGCATGGCTTTATAGGCATCGCCCTCTTCTTCATATTTCGCCTTCAGGTAATCCATGCCCGCGCCACCCGTCACGGCAAATGCCCCGACATAATCCGTCCGTCCGTCCGACTCGGGCATCACATAATCTGCCAACGATTTATACGCTCCGTCATGCTTTTCCTGCTGGCGAAGCGTGGGCAGGAGTTCATCACCCATTTGAATATCATCGCCTAAGCTCTTAGCCGGGAAGAATCCATACACCGCCCGGCAATATTCCGCCTTGATTTCCGACAGATACTGGAGCATTTTCGAGGCGTCTTTATAGAGTTGCATCGCCTCCTCAGCTTTACTCCTCTCCTTTTCAGGGATATTCGCCAACCACGAAGCCCGGCAGGCATCGCACCCATGGATACGGGTCAGCTCCTCGAAGCGCCCGTTCAATTTCCAGGCCAGGAAGAAAAACGACCAATGGATATAGGGAATCACCTCTTCTATCGGAATATAAGGGATAACTTGCACACCTATTTGTTTCGGTCGAACCGGTTGATAAGCTGTCCAATCGAACTGTACCCGATGCGCACGCGCCTCTTCAAGCGGAATCAGTTCGACCTGCCCCGCTTCCATCGCCTCGCGCAAAGAAGCATATTCGGCATTCAACTCCGAAACATAAGCATCGTGCGTGGAAGGATTCAGAAGCTTGGCGGCAATCAGCGGATTCTGCGAAGCATCCGACACATGGATGACGGGCGCGTCATAGTGTGGGGCGATCTTGAGCGCAGTGTGAAGCTTGGAAGTCGTCGCGCCGCCCACCATGATCGGCATTCGCAATCCGGCGCGTTGCATCTCGTCCGCCACATGCGCCATTTCTTCGAGCGAAGGCGTAATCAAGCCGGAAAGGCACACAATGTCAGGTTGCTCTTGCTGCGCCACCTCGACAATCCGCTCGGCTGGCACCATGACGCCCAAGTCTATTACTTCATAATTATTGCACGACAGGACAATCGAAACGATGTTTTTCCCGATGTCGTGCACATCGCCTTTCACCGTAGCAAAGAGTACTTTGCCAGCTTTCTTCGCGCCGGCAGCCTCTTTTTCCGCTTCGATGGCAGGCTGGAGGATGGCAACGGCTTTCTTCATCGTGCGGGCGGTCTTCACCACTTGCGGGAGGAACATCTTTCCCGCGCCAAACAACTCTCCCACTTTGTTCATGCCGCCCATCAACGGGCCGTCGATGATATCCACCGCATGCGGATAACGTTGCAACGCCTCCGAAAGGTCCTCTTCCAAGTGGTCGGAAATGCCTTTGATCAGGGCTTGTTCCAACCGTGTTTCCACTGGGATTTCTTTCCGGGAGGCTTGGTTCTCGCCCGAAGCTGCGGCGGTTTCCTTTTGTGCCAGATGCTGCGCAGCGTATTCAATTAGCTCTTCGGCTGCCTCTTTCCGCCGATATAGAATCACATCTTCCAAGAGCGAACGGAAAGCGGGCTCAATGCCTTCATAAAGGATGGAGGTCGCCGGATTGACAATGCCCATGTCCATGCCCTGCTGGATCGCATGATAAAGGAACACGGCGTGCATCGCCTCGCGCACGGGGTCATTTCCGCGAAACGAGAACGAAAGGTTGCTCACACCACCGCTCACCTTCGCCCCAGGCAAATGCTGCTTGATCCAAGCTACCGCGCGGATGAAATCGAGCGCATAGCGGTCGTGTTCCTCCATGCCCGTCGCGATGGCCAGCACATTCGGGTCGAAGATAATATCTTGCGGCGGGAAACCGATGCCCGTCAGCAGGCGATAGGCCCTTTCGCACACCTCGATTTTCCGTTCGAACGTATCCGCCTGCCCTTGCTCGTCGAAGGCCATGACCACCGTGGCAGCCCCCAATTTCTGTATTCTCCGCGCATGGTCGAGGAAGGTTTTCTCGCCCTCTTTCAAGGAAATGGAATTGACGATACTCTTACCCTGCACACTCATCAGTCCCGCTTCGATGACGTCCCACTTCGAGGAGTCGATCATCACCGGCACGCGGGCGATATCCGGCTCGGAGGCAATGAGATTCAGGAAGGTCGTCATCTCCTGGCGCGCGTCGAGCAGACCGTCGTCCATGTTGATATCAATGATTTGCGCCCCGTCTTCCACCTGTTTCCGGGCAATGGCGAGGGCTTCTTCGTAGTTTTTCTCTTTGATGAGGCGGAGGAACTTACGCGACCCTGCGACATTGCACCGCTCGCCTATGTTGATAAAGTTGTTTTCAGGCTTGATTTCCAGCACTTCGAGGCCGGAGAGCACCAGCGTCTCTTTCCGTGGGGCGGGGACATGAGGCTGCTTATCCTTCACGAGGGCAGGGAATTGCGCGATGTGCGCCGGCGTCGTCCCGCAACATCCGCCCAGGACGTTCACCAATCCTTCCTCTACAAACGGACGGACATGCGCCGCCATCATCTCCGGCGTCTCATCGTACGCTCCAAATGTATTCGGCAAGCCGGCATTCGGATAAGCGCTGATATAGAAGGGCGCTGTCGTAGCCAATTCCCTCAAATAGGGCAACATGTCTTTGGCACCAAACGAGCAGTTCAGCCCGACGCTCACGATGCGGGCATGGCCCACCGAGGCAAGGAACGCCTGCAGCGTCTGTCCCGAAAGCGTGCGTCCTCCCTGCGCCGTCAAGGTTAAGGAAAGCATCACGGGCAGGTCTTTGCCCTGTTCTGTCAAGACCGCATCCGCCGCCTCCAGACCAGCTTTGGCATTCAGCGTGTCGAAGGTAGTTTCGAACAATAGGATGTCCGCACCTCCTTCTACCAAAGCCGTTATTTGCTCATAATAAGCTGTATATAAATCTTGATAGGTCACGGCTCGATAGGCGGGATTCGCCACATCGGGACTCATCGAAGCGGTTTTATTCGTCGGCCCAATAGAACCTGCCACCAGCGCCGTCCGCTCCGGATGCTCCTTCCGATATTCATCAGCCAATGAACGGCAAAGGCGCGCCGCCGCGAGGTTCATCTCCCGCACCCACGCCTCCGTTCCGTAGTCTGCCTGCGAAATGGCGTTGGCGTTGAAGGTGTTCGTGGTGAAAATATCCGCGCCCGCGTCGAGATATTGCTTGTGTATCGCGCGGACGACATCGGGGCGCGTCAGGTTGAGCAAATCGTTGTTGCCCCGGAGCGTGCCCGGCACGTCGGCCCACTGCGCCCCGCGATAATCCGTTTCCGTCAGCCCATAGCGTTGGAGCATCGTCCCCATGCCGCCGTCGAGCACAAGGATGCGCTCCTGCAAAAGTTGTATAAAGTGATTCCTGTCCATATTTTCTTGTTGATTCCTTATTTTCCAGACCCTAAAACACAACGATGAACGCAGAAAACGACAACGTCGTTTGCGCCATTCACGCCGTGAATCTATACTTTGTCAGGCATCATTTGGTGCGCCCCAGTCTACCATTCAACGCTGGAAGGCACGCGCCATCTCGCGTTTGTCGTCGCGGTCCTTAATGGAGTTGCGCTTGTCGTACTCCTTTTTACCGCGGGCGATGGCGACGATGAGCTTCGCGAGCCCTTTGTCGTTGATGAAAAGACGCGTGGGGACGACCGTAAAGCCGCTCGTGCGGATGGCCGACTCCAGTTTGCGGATTTCCTTGCGGTTGAGCAGCAATTTGCGGTCGCGGCGGGCGTTGTGGTTGTTGTACGTCCCGTAGAAATACTCGGCGATGTACATGTTTTTTACCCAGACTTCGCCCTTCTCGACGATGCAAAACGTATCCACCAGGCTCGCCTTTCCCTGGCGGATGGACTTGATTTCCGTCCCGGTCAGAACGATGCCCGCCGTGAACGTGTCGAGCAACTCGTAGTCGAACGTCGCCCGTTTATTCTTAATCGATATGTTCTTCTCAAATTTTTCTTTCATAAGACAACTTACTTAATGGAACGCCGGCATCAAGATGACAAACAGATAGTTGATAGCCATCGGCGTCAGGATAAGGATGAGGGACGCGAGGGTGGTGAATTTCATCCGCACGGCCTCGTCCACTTTCATATAAATAATCGAACCTTCCCATACAATATAGAAGGTGTAAAGTACAAAGATATAGAGGAAAAAGAAGTCTGGCAAGAGGAGCCGCACGATCTCCAATACATACATCAGCGACGACGCCAACCCGACAAACGACTGGCAAAGCCGCACGTCCTTCGGTTGTTTAAACAACCCGCGCCACACTTCGCCCAGCACATAAGAGGCCAGATAAAACCCGCCGAAGAAGGAGACCAACGTGAGAATGGCCGATTTGAGCGCATATTCGAAGTCGAACTCCTGCCGCGTGCAGATGCTGATAAAGGCAGCCACGGTCATCAAACCGATAAACGGATAGACATAATTGCTGAGGAAACGCTCGTGTTGCTCTTTGTTCCGCCCCTCTTGAACACCCCGTTCACGCTCGGCAGCCAAGCTTTTCCAAGTCTTCGAAGGGCGGGAAATAAGTTCTAAAACCAGTTTAAATATCAACTTATACATACGATTCTATCTGATTGATGGTTGCAAATGTACGAAAAGGGCATGGGTTTACAAATTATCCGGCCGATATTTCAGCATGACGGTGTGCATATCAGAGGTCTCCCACGTATATTCCGTCGAATCGGGCGAGAAACTGGTGGGGTAAACGAACCGAATGTTCAGCGAATCGCCACTTGCGTACCCCTTGGCCCGCGCCTGCTCGACGAGATCGGCGATGTCGATGGCCTGCGGGACGCTCCAATTCCGTCGGATGGCCGTATCGCCCGCGATCCACGTCGCCCGCGAACGGACATACAGTTCGAAGCCGCGAAGCCCCGTCATCTCGTCTACAATAGGTTCCGCCTCCGGATTGTAGGAGAACGTATAAGCATTGACTTGCGAGAGATAGTAACGGTTATACTCCGGGAAGAGGAAGAGATAACCGTCCACGTAGAGACTCGATTCGGGGTCGACCGTCGGGAAAGTCTCGTCACGACGGACCTCTGCCGTATCGGGCACGGTAAGCAGCTCCCAGCGCGGTACGGGCGTGTAGGACACGATTGTCGCGTCGTGGATTTCCTTCTCTTCTGCCCATTCCTGCTGTTCCTTATGGTCCAAATCCCCCCAGTTGAGGCGGAAATCCACCAGGCAACAATCGCCCTCCTCGGCGGCTTGGCTCTGGAACGCTTCCGAAGTGATGCCACTCCCATCGCGCAGGCGGATAATCTTTTCCGGCACCAACCGCACGACGCCCGCTTGCGCGCCATACGTCTCCCAATAGCCGCTCTCGCCCATACAGGACGCCAACAAAACGGCCAGCGTCATACCTATTATATATATACCTATTCGCTTCATACCATTTTCCTTTTCGGCGGCAAAGGTACGAAAAAGCATGAAAAATGCCGTACCGAAAAGGAATGAACCTCTCCGATACGGCTTATCAAACATCTAAATTTATTAAGTATATGGAAAAATCTTTATTGTTGCGTGACCTGCATGGCCATCGGGTCGGTCATTTTCCACTCCGTGATTTGATTGTTCAACGTATCCGTAGCGTACTTGAAGCGAATATAGAAAAGCTCGTTGCCTTCTGCTTTCTCGATAGAGTTGATTTGGTCGATGGCCGTCTTGACGTTATAGGCATTCGGCACGGCTGTCACCGTGGCACCTGTCTCATCCGTTCCTTCCATGGTAGCACGTACATAAAAGTCATAGCAACGTTTCCCTTGATAATCCACGGCTTGCAACTGGGCAGGATAACTCATATACCATTCCATCGTACGCAACTGGCTGCTGCTGGCGCGTACGCTGGATGCCAAAATCAACCAACCATTCACATAGTTCTGATAGTTCGAAGCGGCATAAGCTGAAGTCAATAAAATCTCGTTATCCATCAAGTTTACAGTATCTGTCGCAAATGTCGCCCTCCATTGTTCAATGACTTCCGGCGTTTGCAAAAGGGAAGCGACCAAATAATTTTGCTGGGAAGCCGCTGCATTGGCATCCGAACTATAATCGATCATGAAGTTCACTCCTAAGCACGTATTCGCCGGATAGGTATCTTCATTATCCAACTCGGGCACATAAAGCATCGCGCCGCCCGTATTCAGCATCATCAAGCCACCTGCATTCATATTCCGCGTCATCACACCAGAAGTCCAACCAGATACTTCATTGGTACCGCCATTCAAACAAGAAGTGAACATCACCATCATGGCAGATAAGGCTGCCACCGCCCACATACTACATTTCTTCATTTTACTTTTATCTTTTATTTTGTTCGTTCATTCAAAATCCCAAGCGGAAGCCGAATTGCAACCCGAAGCTGAAGGGCTTTTCGCTATGATAGGTTTCAATCTCGCTTCCATTGTCGAAATAATAATCCGCACCCACTTCGGCATACGCGCTCACGAAGCGAATAATCGGATAGCTGACGCCCACACGCCCGTTCACCGAGAAGTAAGGCTCCTTCATCCGCTGCTTTTCCGTGAGCGAGACGATTGGCTCTTCCGGCGAATGGAGCTCCGTGCGCAGTTTGCCGGCCACGTTCAGCTCGACCTTTCCACCCGCCGAAGCATAGAATTGGAAACGGTTCCATTCCGCAATCTGGTAAGTCGCGCCCAGCGGAATGCCCAGGAAATGCAGCTTCTGCTTGTTCTCGCCCCAATAAGCGCTTTCAGTCTTCCATTCCGATGCTAAGTAGGAATAGGTCAATCCCGTTTGAAGCGACCAGCGTTTCCCTAAATAATAGCTCACCGCCACACCGAACGACACCGGCATCTTGTGGTGGATGTCTGTCTTCGACAACTGACCGATTTGGGAAGCTGAGTTCATCACCTGCAAACTCTCGTTGGCCATCAACGAAGAACCGCGCAGCCCGAACGAGCCTACCGAACTATTGTTTCCCGCCGAAAGGCTTCCCGCGCCCATGCCAAAGCCCCACTTGCGAGGTTTCGCTTGCGGAACCTCTTGCAGTCGTGCCTCAACCGGACGAACCGACGCGGGCATTTCCGTATCCCAAACCGGTGCCGCCGTTTCCATGCGGGGCAAAGCTGCGGCCAGAAGTTCCGCATTCCTCCCCACTTGCACCCTCGCTGGCTCCACTTTCGGTTCAGCCCAAAGACGCTGTGTGCGGACAGGTTGCGTCGCCTCTACCTGCGCCAATAATTTTTCCGGTAGTGTTGCGGGATATGCATCGTTGTGAACCGGTTCCGTTTCAGGCGTAATCGCTTCCAAATAGGCCGATGATTCTTCCCGTTCAGAAGCGAAATAGACGCCACCCGCCAATGTCAATAACAACGCCGCCACCGCCGCCCACGCATACCACGTGCGCCACCACGAAACAGCAGGACGAGACAAGCGTGCCTCTATCGCCTCCCATTCCGGAGCGACCTCTTCCTCCCGTTCGTATAACTTCGAGCGGAATACGTCATCCCAATTGTCTCTTTCCTGCTTCATTATTTATATAGTTCTTTTATTTGTTTCTGCAATAATTGCCTCGCCCGCGTATATTGCGAACGCGACGTACTCTCTGTGATGCCCAGCGCCTCGCTGATTTCCCGGTGCGAATAGCCTTCGATCGCAAACATATTGAAGACCGTCCGGAAACCCGGAGGCAAATCGCGTATCAACTGCATCAGCTCGTCTGCCGAAAGCTTCGAAACCGCCGAGGCGTCTGGTTGGACCAGCTCCGCCGTGTTGTCCAAATCAGTCGATTCACGCAACACGTCCGCCTTCCGCAGATATTCCAACGCACCGTTCACGAATATCTTCCGCATCCATCCTTCGAACGAACCGGTACCCGTATAGGTGTGAATGCTCGTAAACACCCGGACGAACCCGTCTTGCGTCAGGTCGCGGGCCGTCTCCTTGTCGTTGACATACCGCAGGCACACCGCCCCCATTTTCCGGGCGTACTTCTCGTACAATTCCCGTTGTGCCAACCGGTTCCCCTGCTTGCAACCCGCTATCAGTTGTTGTTCGTCCATCTTCGCCTATTCCGCACCGCCCCCATCGCTGGAAACATTCACTTTTTATACGATGTATTTACTTTTCCAAACGCTGCATAACGCCACTAAAAAAGCAACGTTCCTTTTGCGGGTGCAAAGATAAATACATTTTGCATGTCTACAATCAAATAAGGCGGCATCCACATAAACAAAAATGCAGAAATCTGCCATAAATCCATTTTGGCAACCAATCATTCTTTTTCATTCCGTCAAGAACTGCTTAATAAAGCGCCCAAGCGTATTCCTATCCACCTTGCAAATCTTGGCAATCTTGCGCTTCGACACATTGGCTTTCAATAGTTCGCCTATAAGGTTTTCTTTTCCGAACAGTTTGTATTTGTCTGGCGAATTCTTCCGTCCCTTCGGTCGCCCTAAAGTGGTCCCTTCTGCTTTCTTCCGGGCCAATGCCTCTTTTGTCCGTTGGCTGATGAGATTGCGTTCTATCTCGGCAGACAGGCCGAAAGCGAAGGCAAGCACTTTGCTCTGAATATCTTCTCCCAACCGGTAATTATCTTTTATAGTCCATACGCGGCATTCTTTAGTCATGCAAATATGCAATATTTCCATAATCATAAAAAGGTTGCGGCCCAAACGAGACAATTCGGCACAGATAATAAGGTCATCCTTTTGTACACGTTTCAACAATTTACCCAACTCTCGTTTATTGTATGCTTTTGTTCCGCTGATGGTTTCCTCAATCCATCCGTTAATTACCAATTTATTCCGCTTACAGAAATTGTTTATCTCGAAACGTTGGTTTTCTACGGTCTGTTTGTCGCTGCTTACCCTGATATATCCGTAAATCATAACACAAAAAAATCCGTGCAACCCTTTCGAGCTACACGGATTCTCTCTTGATTATCTCAATATGCGAATTATTTCACTTCCTCAAACATAATACATATTGATTATAAGTGATTTACAAATATATGGTACAAATATGGAATATTTTAATGGGTGTGCATTGAATGGGTAAGCATAGAAAGCATAAAAAGAACCTTCAACTTGCCGGAAAGAAAGATTTATGTTTATTTAACTATTCATATTTTGCCCGATTTTATTTAGCACTTGTTAGCCGTTTTTGCAGATGGTATGCAGATGTTAGCCAAAACACCACAAAATGAGATTGTTGCTATCCTTACACCTATTTTTGACTTTCGTTTTTTACGGAAATACGTTATACCTTTGCAAAACAACCATAGATAAAAATAGTTATGAAGCTAAGACAACATATATTCCAATCACTGACAATCGAAGTGGCAACGGTGCTTCTGGCATCCACAATATCATTTCCTGTAAGTGATGCTTTGGGTGTACAGTTAAGCATTCTCCCTTTTGTCATGGTAGCTTGTTATGTTGCTCTAAAACTCATTTACCATTTATGTCTCTCTCTGTCGGTACATATAATATCCCTTGCTTCTTTATTCCACCACAAGCCTACGCAATCTGACCGACAAACCAAAGATGATTGCACTTTTGCAACTGCTATATCTACGGTTGGCAATGACAATATTCAAATGAAACGGATGGAGTTGTTCCATTATGAATACCAACATGAGCAGCGACAATACCTACAACAAAAAGAAAGGGAAGAAGATGAAAAGCTGCAAGCTGTATTACAATATACCCGAAACACATTCAGGCAATTTGACTTTAACGAAGAAGAAATCTTCCAAATCTGCGAATGTGTCCGATACTTTGTTACCAATCGGCAAGCTCTTAGTGTAAACATCCACATCAAACGGCGTACAACCGTTACACAAATCTCTCTAAAGAACTTCGCTTGGAACATTGCTTTCCAATATAACATCAGCCGGGATGTCACGGCACAATTTGTTATGCAGACATTCCATGAATGGTTTGTCAATTCCACCATTGATACCATCAGAAAGAATTTGCGCACGACAACAGGAAAGCATAAGATTAAAATAGATGAACACATCGTCTTTATTACCCATCACACATAGTTTGCTGCATAGGCAAGGGGGCCATTTATCGCCCCCCAACTTTAGACGTTTAATCCCCCAACTATCCACATATTCCCAAGAAATTGATTATGAATTGTGGCCTGTTCAAAGAAAATCATTAAATTTGCATCCAAAGCAATAAATTGAAATACAGTGGAAGATTTGAACCAGTTAAAATTGGTGTTAGTAAAGAAGAAAAGAACCAACAAATGGTTGGCTGAACAGTTGGGTGTTAACCAAACGACTGTTTCCAAGTGGTGTACTAATACTACACAGCCTGATTTGGCAACACTGAAACGTATATCGGAATTGCTGGAGGTTAGTGTGAGCGAGATTATCAACTTTGAATAAGATGTACGATTATGGGCAATAACAAATTTAATGAGAATACCAGAGTACAAGTTCCAGCAGCACTCCATCTGTGCAAGTTGGGATATACTTATTTGGATAACATCTGTGCCTATGACACAAAGACAAACATCTTGATTGACGTTTTCTTGAATGCAGTAAAACGCCTTAACCCCGGATTGTCAGGCTCGGAGGCATCACTATTGTATGCCAAAATAGTGAATATTGCCAATAACGATGATTTGGGACGTGAGTTTTACCAATTGCTTTCAGCAAATAGCGGCACGAAACTTATTGATTTTGAAAATCCCGAAAACAACGATTGGCATGTAACTACGGAATTTACTTGTGAGAATGAAGACACCGAAGATGAGTTTCGTCCAGACATTACTTGTTTTGTAAATGGTCTTCCACTTGCATTCATTGAAGTCAAGAAGCCGAACAACCGTGAAGGTATTTTGGCGGAAAGGGAGCGTATCAACAAGCGAATGAGTAAGTCATGCTTCCGCCGCTTCTTTAACATCACCCAACTGATGATTTTCTCCAACAACCAAGAATATGACACTGATAGCCGTGTACCTATACAAGGGGCGTTTTATTGCTGCACGGCTAAAGAAAAGGCTTTTTTCAATGTGTTCCGTGAGGAGGACAAACGGTATGTACCAGATTATCCTTATAAGGATATCACTGATAAAATAGAGAACAGGGTATTGAAGCACCGCAATTGCGTGGTCATTAAAAACTTGCAAGAATACCAGACTAATAAAGCTGTAACCACGCCGACAAACCGCATCATTACTTCCATGTTAAGCAAGGAGAGATTTTTATTCTTGCTACGTTATGGGTTCGCATACGTGGAACGCAAAATCGAATTGGATGACGGCACACAGGGTACTCAATTGCAAAAGCATGTGATGCGCTATCAGCAGTTATTCGCTTCGTATGCCATCCGCAACGCTTTATCAAAAGGTGTGAAAAACGGTATCATTTGGCATACGCAAGGTAGCGGAAAGACTGCACTCGCCTATTACAGCGTGAAAAGTCTAACTGACTATTTTGCACAGCGTAATGTGGTGGCAAAGTTCTATTTCATAGTTGACCGTATCGACTTGATGGAACAAGCTACGGATGAATTTGCCGCCCGTGGGCTTGTAGTCCACAACGCCAAGAGCCGCAAGGAACTGATGGATGACATAGCAAATCGGGAAGTAACAGGCAATGATGAGGGAAAGCCTGAAATCATGGTGGTCAATATCCAAAAGTTCAAAGAGGACAAAACTAAGGTAATGGTTGATGATAGTTACAGCACCAATCTACAGCGTATCTTCTTCGTTGATGAAGCGCACCGAGGGTATAACCCACAAGGCAGCTTTTTGGCAAACCTTTTGGAAGCAGACCAAAGCGCAGTCAAAATTGCATTGACAGGGACACCATTGCTAAAAGAAGAGCGTGAATCGTGGCGCGTGTTTGGCGACTATATCCACACTTACTATTACGACAAGTCCATTGCCGATGGTTACACATGCAAACTGATGCGCGAACCTGTCGAAACAATTTACAAAGAGAGAATTGAAAATATCCTTGATAAATTGGCTGGCGACGTAGAAGTCAAGAAGTCGGACATTGACCGTAACCTAATTATGGAGCATGAAAGCTATCTGAATGCTTTGTTGGACTATATCATATCTGACTTCCGCCGCTTCCGAAAAGAACAAAATGATGAAACAGTGGGCGCAATGATAGTATGTCGAACAAACCCACAAGCAAGAGAACTATATCGTCTTTGGCAGGAACGCTTCAACATTGCAAGTAAGGTTAGCCAACACCAAGAGCAACAAATGTATATGGCGGCAGAACCGATGCTCCAATATGGGAACTACAAACCACTTACCGCATCGCTCATACTGCATGACGAGGGCGACAAACTGGAACGCAAGGAGTATATTGAAGGTTTCAAAAAACAGCAAGAGATTGATGCTCTCATTGTCAATAAGATGCTTCTTACTGGCTTTGACGCGCCACGTTTGAAGAAATTATATTTGGGTCGTTCACTCGATGGCCATGATTTGCTGCAAGCCCTAACAAGGGTAAACCGACCTTATCATGATTTTAAGTATGGATATGTGGTTGACTTTGTAGACATCAAAGAAAACTTTGATGCAACCAATGACCGTTATCTGCGAGAACTTAACCGCACTTCGGATGAATCAGATAATCCGCATACCGAAAATATAGCCAATGATATATTGGTCAGCAAGGAAGATGTAGAGGCCAAGATAAAAGAAATAAAGAGTGTGCTTTTCAATTTTACTATTGACAATGTGGAGGAGTTCCGCAAGCAAATAGACGAAATTGAAAATAAGGACAGTCTGTATGAGTTGCGCAACACGCTCGCCGATGCCAAAGCCATCATCAATCAAGTACGTTCTTTTGGTGATGAAGAAACCAAAGAAAGGCTTTCCTCACTCCCTATGGAAAGAATACCCACTCTTATCACAGAGGTCACCCACCGCATTGAACGCATCAATCTTTTTGAAAACACAGAGCACAAGGCTGATGTTTCCGGCATTATCAATGTAGCTCTTTCGGAATTAGAATTTGAATTCAAGAAAGGAATACCCGAAGAGTTGCGGATTGTTGTCAATGACATTCGGGAACGTTGCGAGCGAGTACAAGCAGAGTTTGAAGCGAATTTTGACACCCGGGAAGAGCGGTATGTTATCCTTGCCGATGAGTTCCGTGAGTATTTCCGCAAGAAAGGATTTGTGCCGCAAAGCACCGAGGATGCCAAGGCGAGCATTCAATATATGGATGAGGTGATGAAGAAAATACGCGAAATCAACCGTCGAAACAATATCCTTAAACGCAAGTATAAGGGGGATGAGCGTTTTGTCCGTATTCATAAGCGCATTGAGGAACAGAACCAAAAGCGTGAACGTCCCATCATATCGGCACACGAATACGAGATTGCCGAGAATTTGACCAAGATGAAAGATGAAATTGACAGACGGCTGTTCCTCGACATCAACATCCTTGACAATGAGCCTGCATTTGGCCAGGATGTGTTGTCTATCATAGGCAAAGAACTGATAGCAATGAAGATACGTGCTGACATCAAAGACCGCAAGTATCTGAGCAACTTGATTACAACAGAGTATTTACAACAACGCAACTACGCTTATTAAGTATATGGGTAATATCAACATATCAGAGGCTACAATAGCCCTTATCGATTCTCTTAAAAGCACTACCGGAGCTTTTGGTTTGGCTGGAACAGGAAGCGAGTACAAGATTGTGACCGAAATGTTCCTATATAAGTTCTTCAATGACAAGTTTGGCTATGAGGCCAAGCGCGACCCGATGTATGGGGAACGCTTATCAAAAGCCGAGAAGTGGGATGCCGAGTATGACACATTTACCGAAGAGGAAGTGGAAGATTTGTTCAGTTATCTGCCGCATTCCGTGCCACGCTTGAAACCCGAACATACGTTGTCACATCTTTATAATTCCGCTACAAAGGGCGATTTTTCTACTTTGCTCGATGCCACATTGGTAGACATAGCCTCGCTCAATGCCGAGACATTCTCTGTTACCACATCGGGAAAGAGTAAAGTCAATATCTTCTTCCCGTTGACAACCTACGTTACTGATACACAAAAACGTGACGAGTTTGCCAAATCGCTGATGCGCAATGTGGCTTCATTCAATTTTGAAGAAGTTTTTGATGAAAAATACGATTTCTTCTCACGCATTTTCGAGCATCTACTTAAAGGCTTCAACAACGCAGGAGGCGGGAAATATGCCGAATATTACACGCCACGCGCCATCGCACAAGTGATGGCACGCCTGTTGGTAGGTGACAACACGGATTTGCGCGGCGTGACCTGTTATGACCCATCGGCTGGAACAGGCACATTGCTTATGGCACTGGCACATCAAATAGGCGAAGAACGCTGCACTATTTTCTCACAGGACATTTCAGAAAAGTCTTCGGAAATGCTTCGCCTGAATCTTATTCTCAATAACTTCGCGGCCTCACTGCCCAATGTCGTGCAAGGCAATACGCTCACTGAGCCGTCGCATAAGGAAAGTAACGGCGTGTTGCGCAAATTTGATTTCATTGTTTCCAATCCGCCGTTCAAACTTGACTTTCCAGAATACCGCGATACATTGGCATCCGATACCATCCGCTTTTGGGCGGGAGTACCCAATGCGGTGAAAAAGGTTGACCCGATGAAACCAAAGATGGCTATCTACACCTGCTTCATACAGCATGTACTTAACTCCTTGAAGCCGACAGGCAAAGCCGCCATTGTCATTCCCACTGGTTTCATCACAGCCAAAAGCGGTGTGGAGAAGCGCATCTTACAGCGAGTTGTGGACGAGCGATGGGTGTATGGCGTGGTTTCCATGCCGAGTAATGTGTTCGCTACAACTGGAACCAACGTATCGGTAATCTTCTTCGATAAGTCGGCCAATCACGACAAGGTCATCTTGATTGACGCGAGCAAATTAGGCGAGGAGTATAAAGAGGGAAACAATCAAAAACGCCGTCTCCGTGACTTTGAGATAGACCAAATAGTCAACACATTCCAAAACAAGGAAGCTGTAGACGATTTCTCAGTGGCAGTAACCTACGATGAAATCAAAGAAAAAGGTTACAGTCTTTCAGCAGGGCAGTATTTCGACATCAAGATTGACTATGTGGATATAACGGAGGAGGAATTTAATGCTCGGATGGATGAGTATAAACGGACGCTTACCGAACAATTTGCTGAAAGCCGTCGATTAGAAGCAGAGATAATGAGGCAACTTGACAGCTTGCAGTTCAATCAAATAACTAACGATAAATAGCGAATTCATGATAACGAAAGAAGAAGTTCTAAATCTATTACAAAGCACCGAAACTTATCGTATCGAACGCACAACCTCAACGAACGACATGGATAAGTTTCAAGAAGCTATCTGCGCATTTTCCAATGACTTACCTAATTCACGAGAAAATGGTTATTTGATTTTGGGTGCGCACGACAATGGGGAACTTTCGGGTCTAAAAGTAGATGACACATTGTTGAAGAAAATAGCAAGTATTCGTTCCTCAGGCAATATCCTTCCTGTGCCTGTCATGACGGTTGAACGGTTTGAATATGATAGGGGCGATTTATTGGTGGCCGAAGTTTCACCTTCATTAGTTCCTCCAGTGCGTTATCGAGGCCGAACTTTTGTCCGCATAGGTCCACGTCGTGATATTGCAACAGAAGCCGAAGAACGTGTATTACAGGAAAAACGAACTGCATACATGGCGACATTTGATGCCATGCCATGTTTTGGGGCAAGCATCAACGACATAGATACAGAATATATCAAGCAGGAATATCTGCCAAAGGTTATAGATGGCGATGTGCTATCAACCGACACACGTGACATCAAAGAACAAATGGCCGCTATTCATTTATATGACCTTACACACGATTGCCCCACCAATGCTGCAATTATCCTATTCGGAAAGAACCCTCAATATTTCCTGCACGGTGCCTACGTTCAATATGTTCATTTTGCTGGGAAAGACAGAGGAAGTGACATAATCAATGAGCGGCAGATAAGAGGTTGCATCTGCAAGATGCTGCCACAGTTAGAAAGTTTTGTTCGTGATGCAGTAATCACATCTCGGCCAATGCCTATAGGTATGTTACAAGAGAAAGACGTTGTCAACTACCCATACTTGGCATTACGAGAGTTATTGATGAATGCTTGTATGCACAGAGATTATCAGTCAAATATGCCAATTCGTCTATACCAATACGAAGATCGCATTGAGATATTAAATGCAGGGGGATTGTATGGGGAAGCCCGCCCGGAAAATTTCCCATCAGTGAATGACTATAGAAACCCCATTGTTGCTGAAGCTCTACGCATACTGAAATATGTCAATATGTTTAATCGCGGAATAGAGCGTGTGAAAAAGTTAATGCATGATAACGGAAATCCAGAACCAATATTTAATGTAGACAAGATAACGGCTTTCGAGGTAATAGCAAGGCCTACTTGGTCGCTTAACTTGGTCGCTGATGAAGAGAAAGTGACTAAGTCGGTGACTAAGCAGGCTGGAGTAATCAATGAAATTCTATCATTCTGTTCAGAACCTCATAGTCTGGCTGAAATTATGGAACACATCGGGCTTAAGCATCGTTCAAATACTAAACAGCGGTATATCAACCCCTTAATAGAAGCCGGATATCTTATTATGACAATTCCTGACAAGCCCAATAGTTGGAAACAAAAATATATCCGAGCTTCCTCTTGACTTGGTCACTTGACTTAGTCATTTCCTGAACAACAGTGACTAAGTGAAAATGACCAAGTAAAATATTTGGGGTGAATATCAATTTGGTAATCACAATTACCAAAATAAAAAAACTCGGAATAGCGGCATGGATGATTACGACAGCTTGTTGGAAAGCATGAAAGGAATTGCAGAGCAAATGAAAGGGCTTGCTGATAAGGCGGTGGTTGAATACACTCCGTTGGTGAACGACATTTGCTGTCGCAAGGCTACGCAAAACGAAGCGGGGCTTCTGTTTGATTATATGTTCAGCTTTCTTGACGACGAACGTATGCTACAACTGTTCAAACACGTATGCCGACACTATTTCTGTACCTATCCCGGTTTGATACATTCATACATAATTGGATTATCGGAAAGAGTACGTCCCAGAAAATTTGAATGGAACGGAATAGGAGCATCTTTTGAATAACGAAGAATAGGGTCAGCGGAAAATCAATGTGGGTAGGCATAAATCATAGAAAGCCTGTAGAGGAAGAATTTTTCGTCCACAATGC
>CALUZR010000019.1 GCA_944325335.1 uncultured Parabacteroides sp.
GCAACTTTACAATCCCCTTTGCAAACTTCCTGCAAACTGCAGCAACCTTGCAAACCCCTTTGCAAACTTCCTGCAAACTGCGGCAACCTTGCAAACCCCTTTGCAAACTTCCTGCAAACTGTGGTAACTTTGCAATCCCGATTGCAAACTTCCTGCAAATTGCAGCAACCTTGCAACCCCCTTTGCAGACCTGTTCAAAGAATGGGAACGAATTCAAAATTCCCCGGCGGCGCGCATCTTGGAAACGTAGCGTTCAAGCACATCCGGACGAATCGCATGCAAGATAGCTTGTGGCGCGCTATCTACCCATGCATGGAACCGAGTGTCGGGTTTATGCGTACGGGCAAACTCCAAGAGTTTATCGAGGTTGAAATCTTCGGAAATAATACCAGCTCCATTACTCGTGGCATCTATCGCATTACAATCCTGTTCGATATGTGCCGGCACCATGAGAATCGGTTTCCCCAAATACATCGCTTCGCAAATAGATTCAAAACCGGCGGTACTGGCATAAGCAAGGCAACCTTCCATCTTCTCGAGGAACGTCTTATCGTCGAGCGGATGAAAACTAAGCGTCGCATCAACCTGCTTCACCTCCTTCTCGCCTCGCCGATCCCAAAAGAAACAGAGCGGAACATCCGGACGTCGCTTATGCCAAGCCATCACGCTCTCTGCAAAACCTGAATTGAGCATGTAGCCATGGATATAGTTCCCCTTCGTCGGCTGGAGCGCAAAAACCTCTTTCCGAAGGAGCGGCGGCACGACACGGATGTTGCTGGTCGTATCATCATCCATCGCCTTAAAAGAAAGCGCCAACTTCTGGCACGCGCCGATACAAGTCAAGCGGGAAAAGAGATTAAGCAACCGGATTTCCGACCGATTCTTCTCTGGAAGCGGGAAATCTCTATGGAGAAACAAGTATTGATGTCCAATGCAAATCTGGGGTGTATTGATCGAATAGAGCGCATATGCCATGCCGGTCAGGAGCTCGTAGAAATTGATGACCACATCTGCCCCACTTTCCGTAATGGTCTTCTTGAGGAAACGGATGCTACGCAAATAGGCAGGAATGCGAAACATATTATAAGCCACACTACGCGTCAACGTGTTTCGTTTGTTGGCCGGAGTAGGAAGGAAGTTCGGACTCTCAAAGCGTTCAATAGGCGCATGGATATGACGACGGAAGAAATCCGGAATCTGGCGCGAGAAACTTTTCCCCACCAACACTTTCACCACTTCGTGTCCATTACTCCGCAAGATATTCTCCAGCGCAATGCATTGCGTCAGATGTCCGCGTCCTTCACCTTGTACGATAAAAATACACTTCATGAGGCAGATGATACATTTGGAAGGGTTTGGGAAGCTTGTAAGCTATCGCTTTCCACTTCGGAATAATAAAGGATGTTCCAATTCCCCTCTTCGTCTTCACCCAAGGCGGAAAGCGTTTCCACCCAATCGCCCGAATTGAGGTAATGGATCTTGCCATAATAGGTATTGTCCGGATGATGGATATGTCCGCAGATAATACCATCGTATTTACGAGCCAACGCAAACTCGGAAAGCGTCTGTTCAAAATCGGAAATATACGAGACGGCCGTCTTCACCTTCTGCTTGATGCGTTGCGAGAACGAGTAATAAGGTTTCCCGCGCCAAGCCCGATAGCGATTGTACCAGCTATTGAACCAAAGCAAGAAAGTATAACCTAAATCGCCTAAGTAGGCCAACCAACGCATTTGCGAGGTGACGCGATCGAACACGTCTCCATGTGTGACAAAATAGCGTTTCCCGTTCGTCTCGAGCACATAATCCTTTACGATTTGGATGTTTGCAAAACGAATCGGCGCGAGGTTATCCAGAAAATCGTCGTGGTTTCCTCGTACATAGATTACTTCCGTACCGCATTTCTCCATCATCTTCATGAGGATTTTGAAGAATTGCGTGTGGTTAGATTGCCATTTCCGCGTTCCGTTGCGTTTAATATGCCAACCGTCAATAATGTCTCCATTCAAGATGAGCCGATCACAGTTGACTGCCCGCAGAAAACTACTCACTTCTTTCACTTTAGAATGTGAAGTTCCCAAATGGATGTCCGACAGGACAATGGTGCGATAATGCTTTCGTAAATACATTTACTTGTTTTTCTATTTTTGAACACTCAAAACTACCGCCTGTATATTACAGCTTTGTGTGTTCCGGGTTACATTTCTTTTACATATATAATATATGTGGTTATTCGTCCGCAAAGTTATAACTTTTATGTATTGGTTGGATAGAAAAAGGGCGGATTAATTCTGGGAAAAGCGATAATCGTTGGGCGACATGCCTGTCATACGCTTGAACAAGAGGCTGAAACGCTGGACATTCGCGAATCCGAGCAGGTGAGCGACGTGTGCCGCGCTATTCTTCGGGTACAGGAGTAAGCGTTTGGCTTCGTCCAGGACTTTGAACTGGAGGTACTCGTTCCACGTAAGTCCGATCTCGAACTTCAGCAGGTCAGAGAAATAAGCGGACGAAAGGCCTAATTGTTGCGCCATGGAGGAAGCTGTCAGCATCTCGCCTGTTTGCAATTTGCCAGAAGCGATATATTCACCCAGGAGATGTTCCATCTTCGCCAGCATCGCTTTGTTCCGCTCTTCGCGGGTGATGAATTGTCGTTCGTAGAAACGTGTGCAATAGTCGAGCATCAACTCAATATGGCGTGAAAGGATGGTACTCGTATGGGCATCTATCGGATGATGCAATTCCTCTTCGATATTTTCCAGGCAACAGGTAATCTTCCCCGTCTCCCGTTGCGATAGGTGCAACGCCTCTTCCTTCCGATACGAAAAGAAGGTGTAGTTTTGGATATGGTTCTTCAACGTCGTGCGATACAACAAATCCGGATGGAACGCCAAAAGCCATCCTTTGCTGGGAAGTGTATTCGTCGCGCTCATCCGAAAGATTTCATCCGGACGGAGGAACACCATCGTCGCATTCGAGAAGTCGTAGTACTTCCGTCCGCAACAACCACACTCGTCCGGACATTCCTCTATCAACAGAATGGCATAAAACTCAAACTTTACCGCGTTCCCCTCCACTTCCGGGCTTTCCAGGTTAATCAAGCTCACCAACGGATGAAGCGTCTGGCTTCCCAAACACCGGTTGCACTCGCACACCGTCTTAATGTCCAATGTCTTTTGCTCCTTTACCATGGCCTATCCGTTTTGGCCGCAAAGATACGCGATAAATGGATTCCTTCCACAATATAAATTACCGGAAACAATACCCTATTTACGGAAGAAATAACCGAGCGAAAAGGTGACGTTGTTTTGGAATAGAGTCGATTCCCCGTCGCGCTTCACCGTCCGCCTATCCAAAAGGCCGGTCAAGTTTTGGATTGAAAAGAAGAAATGCTTGTATTCCACGCTCATGCCGGCACTGATGCCGAAGTCGAACGTCCGGAGGTTCGGTTCTTTCTCGCTTCCGAAATCGATGTCCGTACTCACACCCGTCTCTTCCGTCTTCATCTTCCCAAACAAAGAGAAGTCGAACGCCGGACCTACGAACACCGCCAGACGTATATCCGACAAATAGAACGTATAAGCCACGTTTATCGGTACTTGTATCGAATAGTAGGAATATTTATGGTGTGCATTCATCCCGCCCTCGGTTTGGTGGGAGAAATAATCGCCTCCTTGGTTGACAAAAGCCACTTCCGGCCGGAGCGACAAACCTTTGTAAAGAGGCACGTCCATCAATCCCGCCACACTAAAACCGAAGCGTCCGCCCGAGTCATAATCCTTTTCAATCTTCTGCACCAAAGAGGAATAAGCCCCTCCTGCCCGCACGCCGAATTCTACTTGCGAGAAAGCTGAGACCGAGGCCAGTACACACATCATACATATATAAAACAGTCTTTTCATAGGCGCCTGTATTTCGTTTGGACAAAGGTAAGGATTCTATATGAAACAGACGCACAATTTCCCCCTCTTTTTTCAACACCCTTTTGAAAACATCCCCTTTTAGGTGGAAAAGGCGGTTGATAAATCGGTTGAAAAGCCGGTGGACAAGCTGGGAATAGCCAAGGAACAGGAACGTATGTCCCCTCCGAAGCGAATGAAGAAAGGAGAGCGGGCAAAGCCTGATTGATCTTAGCCAAATATGAAGAAGTATAGGAAAATATGATAACAAACTATCCGACCGGCTTGCCCCTCTCCTACTTAACAATTATAACGCTATTCTTCCCTTCCGCCACCCAACGCTTGGTAGAGGTTGACCCGGCTTTGCAACTCGGCAAAACGATTGGCCACTTGCTCCAGTTCGGCTCCGAGCAACGTCTGGCGGGCGGTCAGTACTTCCAGGTAGGTACTGTTTCCGTAGTCCATCTTCAGCACCGTGCTTCGCTCGGCCCGGTGCAAAGCTTCTACCTGTTTCGCATAAAGATTCGCTTTATCCCGGCTGGTTTGCCAAGCGGTGAGGGCATCGTTCACCTCCGTACCCGCATTGAGCAGGGTTTGTTGGAAACTCAGTTCCGCCTCTTCCTGTTGCGCTTTGGTAATCTTCAGGTTCGCAATCAGCTGCCCCCGGTTGAAGAGTGGCTGGGTCAACGAGCCGATGGCCGAAGCGAGGAACTTGCCGGGATTGACAATCATCGCCCCGGCGTCGTTCGTCCAACCCGCGCTTCCGCTCAAGGTAATAGCTGGATAGAAGTTCGAGCGGGCCTGGTTCGTAGCATAGAAGGCGGCCTCCAGTGCATGTTCTGCCGACCGGACATCCGGACGGTTTGCCAAGAGCTGAAGTGGAATGCCCACCGAGAAGTCCTCCGGCATCGCTTGCTCCGAGAGTTTGCCCCGTTCGTATTGGCGAGGCGTCTCGGCCAGGAGTAACGCCAAGCTATTCTCCGTTTGGTTGATTTGCTCCTTCAAGTCGAGGATAGAGGTCTGCACACTATAATAGGTCGCCTCCATCTGCGAAACACCTGCCTCGTCATATTGCCCGGCATTCATCAGGGCGCGGGCAGAGGCTACGGTCTCTTTCCACGCCTCCGCCGTTTGCTCTGATAGGGAGAGTTGCTCGTCCAGCATTAATAAAGTATAATAAGTATTGGCTATGCTGGCAATAAGTTGCGTGCTCACGGCTTGCTTGTAGTCCTCGCTTTGGGCATAAAGTGCCTGCGCTTGCTTCTTGGCATTACGCATCCGCCCGAAGATGTCGAGCTCCCAACTGGCCGTAACCGGCACGGAGTAAGTCCACGTCGCCTTGGCCCCGTCGAAGCTGCTCACGCCCCCTTGCGGCGAAAGGGCGAAGGAAGGAAGGAAAGCCAATTTAGCAGACAGGAGTGTGGCTTCCGCTTCCTTCACCCGGAGCTGGGCAGCGCGGTAATCCGTATTATTCTCCAGCCCTTGTTGAATGAACGACTGCAGATAAGGATCGGCAAAGAGCTGATGCCAATCTGCATTACCCAAGTTAGTTGTGTCCGCCGTCTGCCCGACGGATTTGCCGTAGAGGTCTTCAGGGACCGTCTCTACCGGCGTATATTGGTTGTAGATGCCGCAGCTACTCAAGAGGGCAGTAGCGGCGGTCAGAAGAAGTATCTTTTTCATCTTGTTTGTTTCTTAATTTAATCTGGTTACTAAGTAAATACGGTTCACTGTACAAGGAGGAGAAACCGCCTCTCAGACCTGACATAGAATCAGTGCCACCTTTTATAGGAATCACTGGCACCTTTTCCTACAATCACTGGCACCTTTTGTAGGAATCAGTGCCACCTTTTCTAGGCCGGGTCTCAGAGTCAACTTCGATTCCTGTTACCGCGAACTTGGTTCGTTGTCGGATCGTATTCCCTTCTTTTCGTCATACGCCTGTCTTTCTTCCGCATTGCGTTGCGTTTCCAGCAGGACTTGCGGGCTGGCCTCTATCTCCATCGGCTTGCGCAGCTTTTCTTGCAAATATTCGAAGACGATGTAGAATACCGGCGTGACGAACAGCAGGGCGAAGCTGCCCACCAGCAATCCGCCAATGACACCTGTGGCCAACGAACCGTTACCATTGGCACCGGCACCGCTGGAGAACATCAGCGGAAGCATACCGAACACCATACAAAGCACGGTCATCAAGATAGGACGCAGACGGGCTTGGGCTGCCGTATAAGCAGAAACCACGATGCCCATACCCCGACGCCGACGCTCAACGGCATATTCGGTAATCAGAATAGCGGTCTTTGCCAACAAACCAATCAACATAATCATACCTGTCTGGAGGTAGATGTTGTTCTCCAGCCCGAACAGCTTCGCGAAGAGGAACGAACCCATCAACCCGAACGGTACGGAGAAGATGACTGCCAACGGAATCAAGAAGCTCTCGTAGAGGCAGACCATGATGAGGAACACGAGTACGATACAGATAGCGTAGACAAATACCGTCTGCGACCCACCGCTGGCAGCCTCCTCACGTGCCATACCGCCGTATTCATACCCATAACCTGTCGGAAGCAGCTGGGCTGCGACTTCCTGGATGGCCTGTTGCGCCTGACCGGAGGAGTACCCTTCGGCCGGATTGACGTTCACCTGAATAGAGCTGTACAGATTGAAGCGGTTGGCTACCTCGGCCCCCATCGTTTCTTTCAGGGAGACGAACTGGCTGATGGGAGCCATCTCCTCGCCGTTGCGCACGAACATATTATTCAAGGCGTGCTGGTCCAAGCGGTATTCGGGCGAAGCCTGCAGCATCACGCGATAGACCTTTCCGAACTGATTGTAGTTCGAGACGTACGAGCCGCCGCAATAGGTGCCAAGGGCGCTCAGCACATCCGTGGGCGAAAGGCCTGCCCGCTTGCACTTGGCTGCATCCACCTCGACCGCTATCTGCGGGTAATTCATCGAGTACGTGGTATAAGCCATCGCGATTTCAGGGCGTTGGTTCAACGCGCCGATGAACTGCATGATATGCTGGTAGAAGGTCGCCATGTCGCCGCCCGTCTTGTCCTGCATGTTCAATTCGATGGCATTGCCCATACCGTAACCCGGGATCATCGCCGGTTGGAAGCAGAAGATGCTGGCCTCTTTGATTCCTGCGAACTGGGCATTCAACCTTGCCATCACTGCATCGGCGGTGTGCTCCGAACCTTTACGCTCGTCCCAAGGATGCAACTTGATGATGACCGTACCGTAAGAAGTACCCTGACCGGCGATCAAGCCATAACCTGCGACTGTACTATGGTGGTCAATCTCGGGTGTCTCATCCAAGATAGCTTTGACTTGGTCCATCACCTTATTGGTCTCTGCCAAAGAATTACCCGGCGACGTACCGACGTTCACCATAATCGTACCCTGGTCCTCCTGCGGCACCAATCCGGTCTTTGTCGTATTCATCAAGAAGACGAGCAAGACGATGGCGACACCCAGCGAGGTCCAAACCATCCAACGATGGTGGATGGCGTACATCACGCCCTTCTTATACTTATTTAATATTGCATTGTACGAAGCATTGTAGGCTGCGCGTATCCGTCCGTTGAAGCTCTTCTCGCTCTTCGTGCCCTCCGAGGGTTGCATCAGGATGGCGCACAGGGCTGGGCAGAGCGTCATGGCAGAAATCAACGAAATACCTACGGCCGTCGCCATCGTAATACCGAACTGCGTATAGAACACGCCGGATGTCCCGCCCATGAAGCAGACCGGAATGAACACTGCCATAAAGACGATAGAGCAGGTGATGACGGCCATCGACACATCCGCCATGCCATCACGAGCCGCCAGATAGCGCGATTTATAGCCAATATCGTATTTAGCCTGTACCGCCTCGACTACGATAATCGCATCATCCACCACAATACCAATCGCCAGCACGAGAGCAAACAGCGTCAAGATATTCAAGCTGAACCCTGCTACGGAAAGAGCAGCGAACGTACCGACAAGCGATACAATAATAGAAATCGATGGAATGATGGTGCTCTTAAAGTCTTGCAGGAAGAAATAAACCACCAGGATAACGAGGAGAATCGCAATCACCAGCGTTTCCACCACATTATGAATCGAGGCAAAGAGGAAATCGTTCGAGCTCATCATCTGCACGAACTCCAGTCCCTCCGGCAGGCTCTCGCTCATTTCTTCAATCTTGGCGGTAATGGCTGCATTCACCTCCGTGGCGTTACTGCCTGCTACCTGGAAAATCATGAAGGTTACACCCGGATTCCCGTCCACCTCGCCATGATAGCTATACGACTCCCGGCCCAATTCCACCTCCGCCACATCTTTCAAGCGGAGCACCGAACCGTCGGCGTTGGAACGGACTACTATATTGCTAAACTCCGTCATGTCCTTCAAACGTCCGTGGTACTTCATGGTGTACTGGAAGACGTTCGGAGAGCTTTCGCCCAACGAGCCGGTCGGCGCCTCAAGGTTCTGCTCGGCCAGCACCGCCGTGATGTCCGAAGGCTGCAAGCCGTACTGCGCCATGCGCTCGGGATTGAGCCAGATACGCATACTGTACGTATCGCCCAGCTCCTGCACGTCGCCCACACCCTGGATACGCTTGATTTCGGGGATGACGTTTATGTCGAGATAGTTGGCGATGAAGTTCTCGTCGTAGCGTCCGTCGGGACTCGTCAGGGCGTTGATCTGCAAGAAGCTGGTCTGGCGCTTCATCGTCGTTACGCCGATTTGCGTTACCTCGGCAGGGAGCAAGCCCTCGGCCATGCTGACACGGTTCTGCACATTGACGGCTGCCATATCCGGGTCGGTCCCTTGGTTGAAGTAAATGGTGATGATGGCCGAGCCTGTATTGGTGGCCGTGGAGCTGATATACATCATGTTCTCCACGCCGTTGATGCTTTCCTCCAGCGGCATGATGACGCTGTTCATCACCGCGTCGGCATCGGCGCCCGTGTAGGTGGCAGACACCATCACCGTCGGCGGTGCGATGTCGGGATATTGCTCGACAGGCAGGCTGACGAGCGAGATAACTCCGATAATCAGAATCAATATCGAGATGGCAAAGGCTGCCATCGGTCGCTTAATGAATATATTCGATTTCATACTTTCAAGTCCAATTCTTCATTCTTAATTCTTCATTTCACTTGCATTCCTTCACGTACCAGACCGGCACCTTTGGCTACGATTTCATCACCCACAGTTAACCCGTCGGTCACGATATAGGTACGACCATCGTCCACATCGGCTACAGTAATCAGCGTAGAGACGGCTTTACCATCCACCACTTTATACACCAGCACTTTGTCCTGCTGCTTCACAGTCGCTTCTTGCGGGATGACGATGCAATCCTCGTAAGTGCTGGGGATAAGCACGCTACCCGATGCGCCACTGTGCAGCAAGCGCGAACCGTTTGGAAAAACGGCACGGACGCTCACTGTCCCCGTCTGCCGGTCGATAACCCCGCTGATGCTCTCGATGCGCCCTTTCTCTTCGTAGAGCGACTGGTCGTTGAGCTGTAGCTGGAGGTCGGGCATCTGCACCAGGGCACTGTCTAAGGTTCCGTATTGGCGTACGAGAGAGAGGAGCTGGTTCTCGGTCATCGAGAAATACACATACATGGAGGAATTATCGGATACCGTAGTTAAGGGTTGCGGAATGCTGGCGCTCACCAAGGCGCCAACACGGTAAGGGAGTGTGCCCACCACGCCCTCGCTCGGGCTCTTCACTACGGTATAAGATAGATTATTCCGTGCGTTTACCTCTTGCGCTTCGGCTTGAGCCAACCCGGCTTGGGCGGTTAGGAAATTGTTCTCAGCCGTTTTCAGGGTAAAGTCGGAGACGACTTTTTGCGCAAAGAGTTCCTTATTGCTGTTGTAGGTCAATTCAGCCGTAGCGAGTGCTGCCCGAGCGGATTGGACGTTGGCTTCGGCGGTATTTAATGCCGCGATGTAAGGTACTTGGTCTATAATAAACAATATTTGTCCTTTATGTACTTTCTCACCTTCTGCCACGCAAAGCTCCTGAATGGTTCCGGAGACTTGCGGGTAGATGTCGATGTCTTGCCGTCCACGGATGGTGGCGGAGTAGGCCGTAGTCAATGCTTTATCGGTCGTCGAGACCTTCATGGTTTCATAATTCCCTACAGGGAGCTGTGTTTCAGCAGACTGTTTACAGGAAGTCAACCACACCGAGCAGCCGACAATCCCTATCAGCTGCAGCCAATTCTTACATTTGTCTGTTGTTATCATATCTGTTTTGTATTAATTAAACACGGGGCAAAGGTAGGCAAAGGAGAGAGGGCAAATGGTTTCTTTTTGTATAAGGTATTTGTCAATATCAGAACAAACCACTATCTTTGCCGCAAATAGAAATGCAACATGAATGACAAAGAACTAAGCTTATTGCAGCTCCCCGAAGGCGAACCGTTCGCCGTAGGCATCGACGTATCCGTACCCTCTCCCTCCTTTGCTTTGCAGAAGCTGGAGAACTTCACGCTCCTTTTCATCCAGCAAGGAAGCGCGCAGGTAGAACTGGACTTCCGCACGTACGACCTCCACCCGGACCATCATATAGGTTTGGCTGCTGGACTACATTTCCAGTGCCTGAAGGCGAGTCCGGACTTTACGGTCTCCTACATTACTTTCGTCCGCGACATCCTCTTGGAGATAACGACCTACTTCGACCCGTCTTTCTTTGCCTTCTTGAAACAGTACCCCATTTCCCTGCATTTGCCCAAAGAGCGGGTAGAAGGAAACCGCCGGATGATGGAATTCATCTACCATATATATATGGAAAGAGAGCATACTTTCCGGGTACAGATATTCAAGAACTGCCTGCAAAACTTCCTGATGGATATTTACGACAAGACAAAGGCGCAATTCCTCCACCGCAATGCCACCAATACGACCCGGCAGGAGGAACTCTTGGAGAAATTCGTCGCCCTTATCTTTCAGCATAGCAGCACCCATCGCGAAGTGCAATTCTATGCCGACCAGCTCTGCATCACCACGCGCTACCTCTCTTCCATCATCCAGAACCTGACGGGACATACACCCAAAGAACTCATTGACGCCCGCTGCATCCAGGAAATCAAGATGCTGCTTCGTACGACCCATAAAACGATGCAAGAAATCACCTTCGAACTGGGGTTCCCCGACCAGTCCTTCTTCTCCCGCTACTTCAAGAAGCATACGGGCCTGACGCCGGTGGAATACCGCCTGCAAAAGCTATCCCTCTAAGGCGGAAGGCACTTTACCACCCGTCCTATCCGTAGTCCGTATCTTAGCTAAGATATATTTTTATTTCAGGTAAGATAATTTCGTATCTTAGCTAAGATATTTATTTATCTTATAGTAGATAGGAAGTGTAGACAGGACGGGGGACGAAGTGTGGCTACGTCTGGAGGAAAAGTGTAAAAAGGGAAGAAAAATATCCTGCCTGATGCAACCTTTTCCATCCGCGCCTCGTATATACTAATGAATGAAGTTTCCAACGAGGACATGAACGAATCGATACAAACACTGATTGAGGGTTGCCGACGAAAGGAGCGGCGGGCGCAACAGGCTGTCTACGAACGGTACGCACACCGGATATACGTCGCCTGCCTGCGCATTACCGGCCGCTCGGAAGAGGCAGAAGAGGCGATGCAGGACGCGTTTCTGAAGGCCTTCGAGCGCATCGGGCAATTCGACAGCGAACGGTGTTTCGAGGCTTGGCTCCAGCGCATTGCGGTACGGACGGCGATAGACCATGTGCGCTCGCAATCCGAAACGTGGGAAGCCCTGCCCGACGGTTATGCCGAGCAAGCGGAGGAGGAAACGGACGACGAGGAGCACACGCACCTGACCGTCGAAGCCGTCCGCCGCGCGATGCAACAACTGGCCGACGGCTACCGCATCGTCCTTTCGCTCTATCTGTTTGAAGGATACGACATGGACGAGATTGCCTCTATCTTGAAACTTCAACCCGCCAGCGTACGCAGCCAGTACTTGCGCGGGAAACGGAAATTGGTTGAACTGATACGAAACGAACAATGGACAGACTGAAAGATTTCATCGAAAAGAACCGGGCGGACTTCGAACGCGAACCGCTGCCCGAAGGACATGAAGCCCGTTTCATGCAACGCTTGGACGAAGCTTTCCCGGCGAAGAAGGCGAAACGGTTCGCGCTCCGCTGGTGGGCGATTCCGATGGCGGCTGCCTTCGTGGGGCTGATCTGTTGGCAATTCCCGGCGTTATGGAAGGACGCCCATCCTGCCCCGACCGTATGCGCGCTGCATACCGAAGTGGCCGAACTGCGGACCTATTACCAAATGGAGATGGACGACATCCTGATGCAAATGGAGACGTATGAAAGCCGGAATGCCAACCCCGCCTACCGCACGCTGCTGGAAGAAAGCCGGAAGATCACGTATGCGTGCAACCAGTTCGACGCGCAAGTCCTGCCCACGCTCCCTTGCTCCGACGAGGCGGTGCTTGCCGTCCAGCAGCAATATGGCAATAGCCTCAACAGCCTACATATATTATATGCACAAATGCAACAACTCGAAAAGTCAAACATTAAATAAGCATCCTTATGAGAACGATCCAACACAACAACACCTGGAGCCTCCTGCTCCTGCTCTTATTCGTCTGCACGAACTTTGCCTGGGCCGAACCGCAAGAAGCCGTGCGCAAGAAGGAATTCAACCAATCGTATGCCGCCCGGCCCGGCAACCAATTGGCGATTGAGAACAAGTATGGCAACATCACCATCACACATTGGCAGAAAGACGAGATTGCCATCCGTGTCGTGGTCGAAACGAAAGCCCGGAGCGAGGCGCAAGCCCAACAGATGCTCGAACGCATCGACGTCACGATCAAGAAATCAGGGAACGTTGTCCTGGGCGCGACCGAAATCCACTCTTCGTCCAACAACGGTAGCTTCTCCGTGAATTATTACGTCAGCATGCCGACGTGGATCGACCTGGATTTGCACCAAAAGTATGGCAACATCCTCTTGCCGAAAGAGAACAACAAGGGGAAATGCCTCCTCGAAGTGAAATATGGCAATATAGAAGGCGGCACGTTTACGCAACCGCTTGAAGTGGAAGCCAAGTATAGCAACGTGAAGCTGGGAACGCTGGCCTCTGCCAACCTGACATTAGGTTATAGCGGGAAGACGATCATCGAGAAAGCGGAAGAGCTGACCATCGACAGCAAATATTCCAACCTGGAAATTGGTGAAGTCGGCACGCTAAACCTCGACAAGAAATACGGGCAAATCAATATTGGGAAAGTAAATACCTTGGACTTGGACATGAAATACAGCAACATGACCGTAAACCAATTAGAACGAAAACTGGCCTGTACGGAACTGGGATACGGCAATCTCGACATTGCCCACGTAGCTCCTACGTTTGCCTCGATTAAAGTGGAATCCCATTACGGGAATCTTTACCTCGGCATCCCGCTCAAAGCCTCGTTCAAGCTCACTGCCGAAGACTTGGAATATGGCGATTGCGATTTCTCTCAGAAATTTCATAAAACACACTACGAAGTACACGACGATTCCGCCTATTATGAAGTCAACCATGGCCGCGACGGCGTGATCGAGTTCGATGGCGGAGGCTACGGCAACATCACCGTAGGCGCCTTAGAGTGAGAGCTTCATCCCTTCGAAAGCGAGGAGCGTGCCGGGAAAGACGGCATCCGCTTCTTGCTTGAGAGGCGCCAACTCCTCGTAGCGGGCGGAATAATGCCCCACGACCAACTTCTTCACACCCGCCGCTTTGGCAATCGTGGCTGCCTGGCGGGCGGTCGAATGCGCCGTCTCGCGGGCTCGGGCAGCGTCGCATTCCAGGAACGTCGCCTCGTGATAGAGCAAATCTACCCCTTCAAGGTAAGGGACCATCTTCGGGAAATAGGCCGTGTCGGAACAATAGGCGAACTTCCGGGCTGGCGCAGCGGGACGGGTCAGGTAACTATTCGGAATCACACGTCCGTCTGGCGTGACGAAATCCGCCCCTTGCTTGATGTGCTGCAATTCGCGCACCGGCACTTGGTAAAAGTCCACCATCTCGCGGATGATGTGCGGCTCCTTCTGCTTCTCCACAAACAAATAACCACAACACGGAATTCGGTGCTTCAACGGAATGGAATAGACCGACACCGAGCGATCCTCCATCACCAACCCATACGTCGACGCATCCACCGGATTGAACCGGACGGTAAACGGCAACCCTTGACAAAAGAGGCGCAGGAACGAGTCTACATACTCACTCACCGCCGCCGGCCCGTGGATCCACAACTCTCCGTTCCGCCCCAACATACCCAGCGTCGAGACCAATCCCGGCAACCCAAAGCAATGGTCGCCATGCAAATGGGAAATAAACACATGGTTCAGGCGGGCGAACTTGATGCGCATCCGCCGCATCTGCAATTGCGTCCCCTCGCCGCAATCAATCATATACAATTTGTCGCGCAAATCAACGACTTGCGAAGAGGCCAAATGCCGCGTCGTGGGCAAAGCCGAACCGCATCCCAAGATATGTACCGTGAAATCTGCCATCACACTTTTTAATTAGGAACGCAAAGATATAAGAAAATCAGCATCGTTCTGTGAAAAATCACAAAAAAGAATAGCGTTCCTTGCTTTTTATCAAGGAATATGCCTATATTTGTCTCGCTGTCCTTATTAGATAGTTATTATTATCATCTTAAAATGGTTATTTAAACATTCACTATAACCTTAGCTAACTTTTTCTTTTTGTTTAAAACGGTTAAATGTAGAAACGGCCCAGCGTGAGCTTCGCCGTTTCTTGTTTTTAATAGGAAGAAATAGAACCGAAAAAAATTTCCCCCCAATCACTTGTTTCACACAGAAAAACGTCTACCTTTGCATAAAAATCAGAATTTTGCAGTATGGAAAAATTTAGGGAACAACAAGAACAGCTGAAAGAGGCCAGAGAAGCACGCAAATTAAGCCGTGAGAAATTAGGTAGTTTCTTCTACGACTTGGCAAAAATCGTTTTTACGACGTTGGTCGTGGGGACTGTGGTCTCAATCGTAACCGGACCGCTTGAGTTAACGAACTGGATTCTATTATCCATTGGCGCAATGGCTACCGCATTATTGGCATTTATGGGTTATAAAATAATAAATATAAAGATATGGAACTATTAATTGCACTGTATTCATTAATCTGCATTGTCTGCATCGGTTTCTTGCTTTGGTTCCGGACGAAATCGGGGAAGAAATGGTTGCGGGATTTATAACTACCTGTTTTTAGGGGCGGCGGAGATTTCCGCAAACCTCCCGCCGATTGCAGGAAGTCGGAGAGATTCTCCACAAACCTCCCGCAGATTGCAGGAAGCCGGAGGGATTTTCCGCAAACCTCCCGCAGGCTGCAGGAAGTCGGAGAGATTTTCCGCAAACCTCCCGCAGGCTGCAGGAAGCCGGAGAGATTTTCCGCAAGCCTCCCGACAATTGCAGGAGGTTGGAGAGATTTTCCGCAAACCTCCCGACGATTGCAGGAGGTCGGAGGGATTTTCCGCAAACCTCCCGCAGGCTGCAGGAAGTCGGAGAGATTTTCCGCAAACCTCCCGCAGGCTGCAGGAAGTCGGAGAGATTTTCCGCAAACCTCCCGACGATTGCAGGAGGTCAGAGAGATTTTCCGCAAACCTCCCGACGATTGCAGGAGGTCGGAGAGATTTTCCGCAAACCTCCCGCAGGTTGCAGGAAGTCAGCGGAGATTCCCGCCGGAATTATTTATATGCTGCAAAAACGTTTCTTCGATGTGGAAGCCTCGCAAATTGACATTTTTACCCCATTATATTCTTCGTTCTTTTTGTTTGATCAAAAAGAACCAAAAAATCAAGGCTTACACTCCAGCGGCTACAAATGGGAGTGTTCCACTAAAATCTCGGAAACTCGCGCTTCGCGCTCAAACAGCCGAGATTTCTTTACGCTCCACGCCCCCATTTGCTTCACGCCGCTTCCGTTAGGCCGAATCAATGGACAATCGACAATGGAGAATTGACCATTGGTTCCTTTTATTAAAATGGATCCTATGAATCTTATTATAATTAATGTATAGCTAAAGAATCCTAATCCAAATAAAAGTAATTGTCAATTATCCATTGCCCATTCTCCATTGAACTGGCCTACGGCTGGTGGGCGTCAAGCGAGTGACCGGAACGGAGCGGCCGGGAGCGTCGCTGTCTGAGCGAAGCGAGTTGGCGACGTGAACAGCGGAGTGCAGGGAACGAGTAGCCCAGCAGACGCAGCCTTGAACTTTTGGTTCTTTTCTTTCAAGAGAAAAGAACGAAAAATTCAATACGCATGTGTATGTTCGTCTCCCATCTCGGTACGGTTAATGCCCCGGATGTCTATCGCCCGCCAAGCAAAGAAGATGTAGGCGATGACGAAGGGGATGAGGATGGAGACGTAGCTCATCACCTCGAGCGTGAAGAGGCTGGAGCTGCTGTTCTGTATCGTAAGCGAGCTTTGCAGGTCGGCCAGCGAAGGGTAATAAGCCGTATGGTTGAGTCCGGCGCAAAGGAGCAAGGACGTCACCGTCAAGACCGTACCCGGACCAGCGAACCATATCCCCTGCCGACATCCTTTCTGGAAGAGTGTCTTCCCTATGCCAAACAAAACTCCCACGACGCCCACCAAGAACATGCCCAATACCCAAGGCATCTCAAGCAGGTTGTGCAAATACTTTTGCGGCTCCATATACACCTCTTGCGTGATAGGATCTACGGCAAAGCCTTCCGTCAGCAACAGGTAGAAAAGGAACAGGAGGAAGAAGATGAGGAATGCGCTACTCTCCTTCTTCAGATGTCGGCGACAACGGGCGTCAATCTCCGCATCGTTAATATTATTAATGAAATAGAGCAAAGCCAACACACGCGCCAAGCAAAGGACTGCCACGCCAAGCATGAGGTTCCAGATATTCGTGACGGCTTCCAACCCGTGCCACGGCGTCGCCCATTGAGAGATAATGGGCATCGAAAGATCGGTCAAATGCTCTTTATTGACTACAAACTCGGCTCCTGTGAAAAATGTCGCCACGGCTGTCCCTAAAAGCAACGGGCCGGCAATACCATTAATAATAAGGAATACCTGATAGGTCCGCTTACCCAGCAGATTCCCCTTCTTTGCCTGATATTCGTACGAGACAGCTTGCAGGACGAAGCAAAGCAGGATCAACATCCAAACCCAATACGCCCCGCCGAAGCTCGTGGAATAGAACAAGGGGAAGGAAGCAAAGAAGGCACCGCCGAAGGTGACGAGCGTCGTAAAGGTGAACTCCCATTTGCGCCCGGTCGAATTGAGAAGCATCTTTTGCTGCATTTCGGTTTTCCCGATTTGGAAGAGAAGCGATTGCCCGCCCTGTACGAAGAGTAAGAACACCAGTAATCCGCCCAATAGCGATACTAAAAACCACCAATATTGTTGCAAGAATAAATAATCTGAATTTTCCATCGTATTGTTATTTAATAGTGAGTGATTCATCGTTTGTTTCCGGTCCCTGCTGGATAGCCTTGAGCAGGATGCGAATCTCGGCTATAAGCAAGACCGTGAATAAACATAAGAAAAGGAAGAAAGTGGTCTGCACAGCCGAAGCCTCCAGCCGCGACACGCTCGCCACCGTCGGCAGGATATCCTGTATCGCCCAAGGCTGGCGACCTACTTCAGCCACAATCCATCCGGCTTGCCCCGCGATATAAGCCAACGGGATGCTCCACAATGCCACATAGTGCATCCACTTCTGCCCCACCAACTTCTGGCCACGCAGTAACAAAAGGGTCGCCACAAAGAGCAAGATTAAATAGCCTCCCAAAATCACCATGAAGTGAAAAGCATAGAAAGTCATACCGACCGGCGGAATCAATTCGTCGGCCGACTTCAAATAACCATACCCAAAGTAAGGAAAGTTGGCATCCAACGTAGTGCGATGCAATAACATAGAGGCCTCATCGTTCGCCTCTTTCGCCTTCCGATAATCAGCTAAAGCTTGAATGGCAATGCGTCCTTTGGCGATTTTCTCTTCGGCAGAGAGGGCTGTTGATCCATCTTTCAGCGTATAACCTCCTTCGACCAAGTCTTTCATGCCCGGAACAAAGGCATCGGATTCGCGTTCGGCCAAAAGGGAAAGCATCTTTGGGATTTCTATTTTAAAAAGGAAGGGCTCCTCGGTACCGTCATAGCTCGTCCGATTCGGATTTAAAACCCCCACGCCTACTAATCCGGCACCTTCCGTACCTTCATACAATCCTTCCATCGCGGCAAGCTTCAACGGTTGCTTTTGAGCAACTTGATAGGCCGACCCGTCGCCCGTCCAAAGCAAAAGAACGGAAGCCACCAAACCGAATACCGCACCGACCCGAATACTCCGCAAGGCAAAATCCGTGTGCCGTTTCTTTAATAAATACCAGCAACTGACGCCAATCACGAACGTCGCACCCGTCACCCAACCCGAAAGTACCGTATGGCAGAACTTATTCATCGCCACGGGCGAAAGAGCTACGGCCCAGAAGTCCATCATCTCGTTGCGTACTGAGTCAGGATTAAAGTGCATACCTGCCGGATATTGCATCCAGGAGTTAGCAATGAGAATCCAAAGCGCGGAAAGCGTAGCGCCTATGATGGTGAGCCATGTCGACGCCAAGTGCGCCCGCTTGCTTACTTTTTCCCAGCCAAAATACATAATCGCAATAAATGTCGCCTCCATGAAAAAGGCCACAATACCCTCAATGGCCAACGGAGCACCAAAGATATCGCCTACAAACCAGCTATAGTTCGACCAGTTTGTACCAAACTCAAACTCCAGTATCAAACCTGTCGCGACTCCAATCGCAAAGTTAATACCAAACAATTTCATCCAGAATTGCGCCGTATTCTTCCAATGCGCCTCTCCAGTCTTTACATACAAAGTCTCCATAATGGCTTGGATAATACCCAGTCCCAACGTCAAAGGGACGAAAAGCCAATGATACATAGCCGTCAACGCAAATTGCGCCCGCGACCAATCAATCAACGCCGTATCCATACTTAATACCCTATCTTAAATTAGAAATTAGAAATTAGAATTTGCTCGTTCGACCAACTCAGTAGAGACATACGCCTCTTTCTCTTCCTCCGCAAGTCCACCTAAAAAGTCGGGAAAGAAGAACAACTTCAAGATGAAAAACATCACAAACAGCTTAACCAAGATAATAAGCCACAATACTTTACCCAGCTTCATATCCCGAAAACCCTCCGCATAAAACGCGTATATCTTCTTTAATCCCATTCCCATATCGCTTGCTTGTTGGTTAAAATTGGGTTAAAGGTAGCGAAAAAATCGCCTCGTCCTACTCGCACCCCGCCTCTTATTTTCAAAAAACGCAGAACCTTATGAAAGCTCCATGCTCCACATTCAAACTAAATAACCATTCTTCCCATACTGTGTATCGTTTTTTAGAAACAAATCATTATCTTTGCCCCATACAAAAATGAAAAGCAATGAATAAAAGGAGGTCAAAAGTAGTAACAACAGACGAAGCAGACGCATTCCTTCGATCTTTGCCTCTTCAGACACAGAAAAAGATAGCGTATAATGTGGCTAAAGTCGAAGCAGGCATAATAGATAATGAGCTTTTTAAGAAATTGGGAAGTAGCAATATATGGGAACTTCGAACGCTCTTCAACGGCATCCATTATAGATTGTTTGCCTTTTGGGATACAGAAGAAGAAACACTCATCATTGCCACTCATGGAATAATAAAGAAAACTCAAAAGGCACCACTAAAGGAAATTGCAAAAGCAGAAGCTATAAGGAAAGAATATTTCGAGAACAAAAATAAATAATATATGGCACAAATGAAATTACACTCTTTTGATGACTACAAAGATGAACTCTTTGGCAAGGTAGGCACACCGGAAAGGGATGAAATGGAAGCTAAACTCAAAGAAGAAGTAGATGCTTACTTCGTAGGTGAAGCCATCCGCAAAGCCCGATTAGCCCAACACTTGACGCAGGAACAATTGGGCGAAAAGATTGGTGTGCAACGGGCACAAATCTCCAAATTGGAAAAAGGAGAAAGTATTACGCTTGCTTCTATGCGACGCGTATTTAAAGCATTAGGCGTTGCTACAGCCACATTAGATTTAGGAACTTTCGGGAAAGTGGCATTGTGGTAAAAAATAAAGAAAAAGCGGAAGGAAAGTCCCGAAGGCTTCCTCCCGCTCAATCTATTCTATCATGCTATCAACGCACGATTACCTTCACACGTTTCACATCCTGTCCGTTCTCTAATACAACGACATAGACACCGGCCGGAACGCGTACTTGCACATCGCCTTCCAAGTGCTGTCTTGTCTGGATGCGACCACTGATGCTTACCACCGTCAAGTCCGCATTCGAGACGTTCTTCACTTGGATATAACCTCTACCAGCATAAATACCAGCCGATTCGATATCCTCGATGCCCGTCGGTACGCCCGAGAAGACTGCCTCAATCGTCATCGCCTTCGTCACCGTGATTTCGCGCATCTGGTCGCGATTGGAAGTATTGTCTCTCCAATGCGCGAAGCTGACGCCATCCACCGGATAAGCCACAACCACCAGCTCGTCACCGTAATAGCACTTACCGTCCAACGGATACTGCTCTGCCTTCACCTTGCCCACGAGATAACCCTTCGTGTTCTTCGATTCGGTGACAATCTTCACGTCAATCGGCGTCGGGTTCGGGAGGGAAACGGTTACAGTCGTATTGCTCGTGACCGAATTAATACGATACTTACCCTTGCTTACCTTCGTCGCGCCCGTTACGACCAACTTATCCAAGTCAGCATCCAAGGCGTTCACCGTAAACTCGAACGATTTCGTATAATAAACGCCATTCTCGCCTTCCTTGCCCAAGATAAAGCCACGGTTGTTCGTCGTTGCTTTCTGTACCTTTACAATGTATTGGCTATCCTCGTCGATGACTGGATCGGCGGGTTCGGGTTCGGGAATTTCGGGTTCGATCAGGGTAAATACTGCCGAAACCGCAACCGATTCGTTACCTACCGTATAAACCTCGTTCGGATTCCATGAATATCCATTTACCAACAGTTGTTCGAACCGGAAGTTAGCAGCCGGCGTTACTTGGAAACGCAAGATAGTACCTTCCGCAATCTCCTCTTCGCCATAGAAACGTTCTCCAGTCTTAGCATTCGTCACGATAATCGAACCGACTTGCGAACCCGGATCTTTAATGGTGATTAAGTTCTTGTCGGAAACCGCTACATTCACGTCTGTCATTGAATAATCATAGTTTTCACCTTCTTCTGGCCAGAACACGACTTTATAAGGTTCACCATCTTCAGGAACACTCGTATATTCATACCATTCGAACGTACCGGCTACGGTCATAAACGCTTCACCTTTTTCGTTCAATGCTTTAGCCACACCGCCTATCAAGTTCGATTGCGACAAGTCTTGTCCCTTCGGAATCAATGTCGGACGCGGAGGAGTAACAATCTCTGTTTTCACCTTAGTAATCTCCAACGTGCCGACGTATGCATTTTCAAGAGCTTTGTATGCCTTATAATCAGACTTATTACCTTGGTAAGGAATTGTTACATATACCTTATATGTTCCGGCATTCTTCGGCTTCTTATCAACTGCATACTCAGTCGTCTCATTTATTACTTGTGTATATGAGAAATATTCTCCCTCCAAGTCTTCTAAATCAACTTCCTTGTTATTGGCATCTAAAATGGTAAAGTTGGTAAATTCCGGTTCTGAACCATTATAAGTAACTGTTGTTTCACCTGATGTTACCGTAAAATTCTTATTCAGATCAAACTTTTCTCCCGTATAATCTATTGTAAAGACTGTACCTTTTTCTACGGTTACAGCTTCAAATATGATAGTACGAGAATTATAATCAGGCGATACGGCCCATGCTATGTTATCCGGATCATCATTTTTCTTCAGATTAATCTTTGTGATGTCGTAATAATCCGGCACATACATTTTCACCTTTATTTTTGCTCCTTCCGGTACTTTCGTATCTTGATCTATTTCTAAATCGCCATTATAGAGCGTTATCTCAATACCATCCGGAATATTCTTAAATGCAACTGCATGTTCTGGCATCGTGCCTGTTGTTGTAGAAACAGTTGCAGTCTTATAATTCTTGTCCTCTGCCTTACTGCTTTCTACAAGAGCCGTGAAGCGTACTTCTACCGTTTCAGCAGTCTTGTTGGTAGTTTGTACAGGATCGCCATTGCTATCCAATACTTCCCACTTACCATACAATTCTTTACCATCTATGCCTTTAGCTACACCATCGGAAATTATATATTTACCATCTTTTACTTCCACTTTTGGCATTGTCGTCACCGTGGGCTGTGCAGGTTCTATAATAATTTGCCAACCTGCATTTTCGCTTTGTGGAACTCTTTGATGATCTTCAGTTGCTGGCAATCCACATATTACATTATAAGTACCAGCTTCTGTTGGAGCACCGTCGTTTAGTGGCGTTCCATCAGGCAATGTGTATTTTACTTCAACCTCGTTGTAATATTCTTCCGGATTGGTCTTGTAAGCAAACGGATGTTCTTTTTCGTCATACACATGTTTCTGTGTCTTATTTCCTGTTGCACTTGCATTATCCGGAGTTGGGATAATCTCAACCTTCACGTTCTTCTTCGTACGAATTACCAAATCTTGATCCACAGAACCAGTATTGAACGTGGCAACATATTCGCGGGCAGCTTTACTTCCATCTTTTACGCTATTGCTTACCTCTTTCATTGTCCAACTTACGGATTGAGAACCATACGTGATGCTTGCCAACGTAATAGGATTGTTCGCCCATACTTTACCACCCCCAAATACGGCATTGCAAGTTAAAGCAAAAGACAATTGCACATCTGTGTTTGCAGGAAAGCCTTCTACTCTAATATTATTAGATGTGCTTTCACCCTTTTGGAATGATTTATCACCAACTTTAATCACACTATTCGGAGCAAATACATCACCAGCAATATTCGTAGCTTCACCTTCCAACTTCAGCGTAATCGCAACCGTATTAGTCTTCGTAATATTTGCCGTAATCGCCAAATCCGTCTTTGCAAAAGTTTCATATTCATACGTATTGGCTGCAGCTACTTTCTCAATATCGCCAGATTTATCCGTGCCATCAATAAAGATAGAAGGTTCATAACCAGGTTCAGCCTTGAACGTCACCTTAATCTTACTGCCGTATGGAACTTCTGTCGTATTGTCTGGTGTCAAAGGAATAGGTTGTTGATCACCTTTTTGTGCCTCAGCTACAATAGAGCTATTCGTACCATCCACACTTTTCTTAAATGTTATGTCCAGCATCGCATCTTTCAACTCAGCTTCAATGCTCGGATGAATGTCTTTCTTCTGATTTGCATCCCAATAACCTTCTACACGGAAAGCCTTGTGATCTTTATCTGAAGATGTTTGTTCAGATAATGCAGTTGTCTTAAACGAATCTAATTCTTTTCCTGCATCTTTAGCAGCATCCGAAGTTGCAACTAAAATAACTGTGCCTTGTGTTACTTCATCGCCATCATTTATCTTTGCATTCGTCAGTTGATTCGTTACATTAACATTATCATCATCCACAATATCCAAATTGAACTTAGCTGGAGTAATAACAATATTATCTATAATTAGCGTTGCTTCGCCGTAAGTCAAAGTGGCTTGATAAGTACCTTCTTGATAAATATTTTTGTTGTCTGCATCGTAGAAATAGAACGTAGACGGTTCGGCTTCTAATATTTTATGCCCATGATTCCGCGAAACATACGTGCCATTTTCCAGACGTTTCCAAGTAGCCTTTACCTTTGTCCAATCTACATCGCTTTCATCCGGTTCATCAAACCAAATGTGTAGTTCTTTAAAGTCCAACCCCTTATTGGCATCTGCCGTAAATGTAGAAGAAGCCGTATAAGTCTGTGTGCCGAAAGTCACATCCATCTCTTTCGTCACACCTCCGACATAACGCAACGAGTTTCCTCCTACGTTCAGTTTCTTCAACGTAGACGGAACGGTCAATTCATCATTCTGCAACTCATTGTTCGCTACATTCAACTCTTCCAAAGCCGAGAAAGAAGTAAAGTTCAACGTGGAACTCAGCGCGTTATTCGACAAGTCCAATTTCTTTAATGTTGTGACATTATAAGTAGTCAACCAAGTCGTAAAACCACAATTCGACGCATTGATTTCTTCTATAACATTTAATGCCCCGTCCATCTCCGTTAATTCCTTATTCCCGGAAATATCCAGCTTCTTCAATCCGGCAGTATTGGTAAACTTCAATGAAGTCAGTCCTAAATCCGATGCCGTTAAAGTCTCTAATTCAGCTTTATCTATTGTCAATGTTGTAGCCTTACCAGTAAGTGTCAAAGTTTTAAATACACCTTGTATGGTAACCGTCTGATCAGCTTCTTTGGCAGCTATTTCATATGATTTAACATCTGACCAAAAAGTTTGTTTTTTCTTACCATCTACGAATACCACCGCTTGCTTACCGCTTTCTGCAGATCCGTCGGGAATTTCAATCTTTAATGTCCCGCCAGCCGGAACCGTGATTGAAATTTCCGCTCTTACCAACCCCACCGACACCATCAGCATCAGTAGGCTTAAAAGTAATCGTTGTTTCATATCATGATATGTTTAATAGTTTTTACTCTGTTTGTTTATCTCGTTTTTTATGCGGCCTTTTTGCCTTCCTGTCTTCGCTGGGCACATCAGCATTACTATGCTTGCCACATTAGTATTACTACACGTGCCACATTAGCATTACTATGCTCGCCACATTAGTATTACTACGCGTGCCACATCAGCATTACTATGCTTGCCACATTAGCATTACTACGATAGGCACAACAGCTTTATCAGGGCGGCCCAAGGTCGCGGTTTTTACTAAAAAAGCCCCTCTCGTTGTTCGGAGAGAGGCCTTTTGTGAGTTTTTACGCCCTGGTCTTCGCAGAAGAGGGCGTTAGTTTGAATAGAACTTTTATTTACAATATTAATACTAACGCGTCTGCTCGCGGCCTTCACAGGCGGTTTTGCCGCAGCGCTTCTTTATTAACAATTTATCTTATTGTTATGAACTAATTCTTATTCAATTGAAAATTGAGAGTTGAAAATTGAAAGTTCAATGTGCAATGATGCGCTTAGAGAACTTTCAACTTTCCATTTTCAATTTTCCATTTACTTCACTACTACCTTGAAGCTTTCGCCGTCTACCGATACCACTGCGATACCAGCCGGAACTGCGATTGTCTCGTTGTCGCTGTTAACTGTTTCGTTAGCAACTACCTTACCGAGGATAGTAGCAATCACCACGTTCTTGCCTTCAGCACCCTTGATCACAACAGCACCGTCTGTAGCTACTACAGAAACAGCACCTTCTGCCGTGATAGCTTCGTTAGCAGTCGGAGCACCTTCTACTTCGTAGTCGATACCATAACGATCAGCTTCCTGGATGTCGTTCGTTACTACCTGTACGTGGTTGATAGTCTTCAACCAGCCACGAGTGTTGTGGTCGTACATTGTTTCAATGTAATACAACGCATCTTCATCGCGGTTTGCATTTGCATAACGGAATGCGAAGGTAGCGATATTGAGGTCGTTAGCATTCTTCAACGTCTTGTTCGTCAAGTCATACGTACGATTCTCTTCATTCAAGAACTCTAATGTACCGTCAGCGTAGTGGCGAGCACGAACGAAGCCTAAGCGATAGTACTTCGTAGAGTTGAACGGCTGGTTCTGATATATATAGTCTTTGTTATTCTCTGCAGAGTCGACCATGTTGATCAAGTAGTCAGCATCCGTGAACAAGTGGACGTTGTGGTGATCCAAGTTCGAGATTTCCACAGAATCCTTGCTACGCAAACCAATCAAGAAGCGTGGGCATTCCGGACGGCTGATGTTAGCTGTATCGAGGAACAACGCATTGTTCTTGTTCAGACGAGAATCCAAGCTTTCCAACAAACCGTTAGCGTTTTCGCTCAACAGATAGTCGCTGCCTGTGTAAGCTGAATAGATAGCGATTGTATCGCGGTCTACGCCAGCCGGACGAATGTCAGCATAGTTGTAAGCCTGCTTCTTTTCTACATTGAAGATAGAAGCTGCGTATGCATTCGAGTAACCATCAGAGATCAAGCTGCTCGGCTGGATTTCGGTAGTCATTTGGTTAGCAAACAAACGAGCACCGTAAGCTTCCTTCGTAAAATTATCGTTCCGAACTTGATGTACCACATACGGGTCAACCAATACGAACTGGTTAGGCTCTTCCGTAGAGATTTGCTTGATATAGAATTGACGACGTACCTTTACACCTTCTGTGTTAGCCAATTCGTCTACTTCTGTATTAACTGTGTAGCCGTCATCATTCATTTCAACCTTCACCGGAGTCAACTGATATTTACCAGCATTCAACGTAATATACTTACGAGTCACGATAGAAGTTTCTTCGTCTCCCGTATTAGCGCTTACATCATCCTTATAGATGTGGTATTTAGCACGAGTCAACATCTTAGAAGTATCAACGCCATTTTCCAATTCCGGTGCATAACCATAGAGGAAGTCTGCGGTCGGAATTCGTTTCTGAGAAGCGATGTCCTTGTCGGTCAGCAATACGCGTTCCAACTTATAGTCGCCCTTCGCGCCTTCTTCCTGAGTCAATTTCAATACGCCGTCTTCGCCTTCAACCAACGAGAAGGAGATGTCGGCAATGTTCATGCCCATGTTGAAGTTCACCGTATCAGCTACAGCTTCTTCCTGAGTCAACCACAAGTAACCCATGTGCGGGTCAGTTAATTCTGCAGCCGGGATAGATTCGATGCGGATCGTATCGCGATAGGTCTGTTGCAAACCGCTACCATCATACAATGTAGCTTCGTTTGCATAAACACCGTCCTGACCTCTCACTTTCCACCAATAGCTTGTACCCCATACACGGCCAGACTCACGGTTGATAATCGTGTAGTAACCACCGTTACCCTTGATATACCATTGAGCCGAAGGAATTACTTTCTTATCTTCCGAGTAAACCAAATTACCAATGTTCGACTTGTCGACAGCGTGAATATTGGTATCCATGCCTTCGTTGTTATTATTGTCAATAGCAGAAGCCGAAGCATATCCTGCTACGCCGCGATCCCACTCCTTCGTATAAGCATTCCAGTAAGTGAAGGTAGCATTTGTAGCAGCCAAGTCTTCGTAACGATAATCACCTGCCTTCACCAAATCAGAGTTCTGGTTCTTAGCATTGATGATATAGTAGAAGCCTTCCGGAATTTTAGCTACTTCTTCCAAATCCGGTTCTGTCTTCACGCTCTGGAGCGTAATGAAGGTATTCAAACCGTTGTATGTCAAAGTAGCATCTGTATAATCATGAACGGCAGCCGTCAATACACGGTGGCCAGTCGTCAATGTTTCAATACGAACCAAGTTGCTGTGAGCAGTTGCGAATTGAGGAGCGAAAACTACAGCTTCTGCAACATCGTCGCTGTTCAAATCATCTTCCCCGCTACCATTATACGTTACCACACGATTTGGATTTGATTCACTCAAATAAGCCAATCTAGTGTTATTTGTAGGAGATGCAGCCGGGTCTTTCACCCATACGTTTACATTACCACTTGACAAATCAGAAGACATATTCCATGCGTCCAATGCCTCGGAAGCAGTACCGCTGTTCAACATCACGTTGCCCACTGCATTCCAAACCATCTTGTTGAATGTCGTCGTGCCAGGAGTGAAATCTCTATCATCCCAATCCCAAGTACCATGAGCGGCATATCCATTACGCTTATCTTGGTCTGGCAAAGACGTTTCTTTCCAAGAATTTCTATAATGGATCAAGCGTAAGTTCTGTTCTACATCAAATGTACCGTTAGCATTTGCCGTGATTTTCTGTGCATAAGAAGGATAGTAACCACGAACATCTTCCGGATTAGTACGTGTATCCAACAATGGATTCTCTGCAATTCCTGCTATACGCATATAAACTCCAGTAGCACTAGGATTATATGTATTAGACTTTACTGGATTTGAATTATTTCCTGCCATTGCATCTTCAGCCATCTGCATCCACCAAGGAGCCGAGTCTCTCTTATCAGCCTTATAAATCATTTCGGCTTGCAAACGTAAGCTCTGAGTTGCCGGATAGAAGATCGGGCGGAAGTTTGTCTGACGCTTCAACTGAACGTATGCACGAGCTGAATACGGAGCCTTCGTACCGTCAGTATTTGAAGACGAATAAGTTGTACCATCTCCATTACCATAGATATCCGTAGTAGACAGACCGGCCAAGTTTCCATTGTTGTCAATTGTATTGCCTTCATAAAGCACAGCATCACGCGGATACAATACTTTATCTACAGCCATCTTCAAATGATACTGACCATTAACCGACGGGTCATGATAAGTAGTATCGACACGCAGATATTCATCCGAGTTTCTTACTTTGAAGCGGACATAACCATCAGGCGTATCACCCGGCAGGCGATTGTAAGTTGAATTATCACCAATATTGCCAGCAGCACCCGTAGGACCTACAGCTTCGAAGTTATACTGCGTCATGACGTTCACATCGCCCTGCACGTCATTATCAAATTCGAAGTGGAACTGGTTCGGAGTCTTTTGGTCTTCAGTAGCCAATACCTCGTTACCCAATTCTGCATTGATTTGCGCAGCCGTCAAGATGATTGGGTTGGCTTCCCAGCCTTCGAAGGAGATAGGATAGTACTTTTCTTCTACAGTCTCATCATCTGCATTGGTATAAGTAATTGTAACGACATCATCTACATCTTTAAAGTCCAAACTGCTATTCATTCGGATAGCACCTAATGTAATAGTTTCTTTAGAACCAACCTTCGTTTTCTTTCTTGCCAAGTGAACAGTCATGTTGTTGTCATACTGAGCACTCATTGTGTTCTTCAAGACTCTCAACTTATCACCTGGAGTCGAATTGTATTCAATATCCGAATTAACCGCACTCTTCTCAGCCTCAGCCCAACGCCAGTTTGTTTGACCGTTTACAACCGTCAAACCAATCTCGTTAGCTTCAATTGTATTAGACGAAGAAGATCCTTGATACACAGTTGCTCCATTCGGTTTTGCAACTACATTGTCACGACCTAACTGCAAAAGCATCTGAGAGCCTTTGTTCTGCAATTCGTAATACAACGTTGTACCACCTACTTGATCCTTATGTGCTGTTACTTTCCACAAGGTACGATCCAGTGCGATACGGTTGTTAGGCACGTTTGCATTGTTTACGTTTTCGATCTGGATTTCATAGTGACCAGCTACGCTCGATGACGTATTGTTTTTAAACTTGTCACCACTTTCCAACTCACCTTTTGTATTCACCCAAACCATGGTCAGGATCTCTGTACCAAGAACGGCATCCTGGTTAGCGCCATATTCGCCATTATCTCCAGCCAATACTTTACCAACTACGAATTGGAAGTAACGACCATCCGAAGTTCCGTCTGTATGTTGCAATTCCGAAATCGGTTTTGCACCATAAGCAGTCTTAATAGCGAAAGGAGAAACAGCAGGGAATAAAGAATTTGTCCGGCTTGAAGCATCATCGCGCACAAACTGGTTGAATTTACCATAGCCATCCTTCTGCACGGTATATGCTCTGTTTCCGGAAGTAATACCCGCCGGGATGATTACCTGTCCCCAAGCTGTTGCACTACCGGCCAAGAGAAGACCGGCGCAAAGCGTAAGTACTTTTTTGTTCATAAAACCTTAAATTTAGTTTGTTAATTAATAGTTGATTAATAATAAAATTCCATCTAAATTCTACGAAGGTTTCGAACAACGCCCCGGCTTTACGTGCACAATCAATAAAAAAGCGCGGGCTCATTGTCTATTATCAACTGGAGGTTCTGGAATACCCGTCGAACAATAATAGAAGAAAGCCCGCGCCTATACGATTATATTTTTAAGTACTCTACATAGCACATATATAATATGTACGTATATAAGAGACCTGACAATAATCTATATTCAGCGCAAGCATTTACTGCCCATCATTCCGTTCGACTAAAAATTTTCCAGATTTCCAGTAGGAATAATCTTCGTAAAATGCTTACAATAATTTTCGTCCGATTCCCTAAGTCGGAACGCTCTCCGATGCGGAATCGATGCAAAGGTAAGGAGTAAAAATGAAATAGCAAGAAAAAAAGGAAGAAATTTTCAGGTTCTTATCCGAAAGGCGGGGATTTATGGACGAAATCCCGGGGTTTGGAGGATGAAATCCATTTTGCACGTATGATGGCACACTGATGACACAGATTAGACAGATGACCTCAGATTTCTCTTGGGCTACGCGGTAGAAGGGCACGCAGATGATCGCAGATTTCTTTATTTGGCTTCGCAGTATTAGGGCACACTGATGACACAGATTAAACAGATGACCACAGATTTCTTATTTGGCTTTGTACATTAAACTAAAAAAAAGATCTGTGGTCATCTGTTTAATCTGTGTTATCAGTGTGCCATTACATTATTATAATAGCTTTATCTCCTCTTCCGTAAGGCCTGTGCAAACCGCAATTGTATTTATTGGCAAACCTTGTTGCTTCATTTGTTGAGCTACTTCTTGTTTTCCTTTTAATAAACCGCTTTCGAAACTATTTTCAACGGCCGTATCATAGATATTTTTACTGTCCCGATAGATTTTCAGGGCTTGATAGTATTGCCTACGTTCTTCGGGTGTATAGTTTGCCAACAGGCCAGCTTCCAATAGCTCGCCAAACTTGGAACCTTTGGCAAAGGGATAATAAGCAGTTGTCGTATCTAAATGTTCCATATTCTTTATATAATATATCCATCGTTCACTATCATCTTCACATTCACGCAATTCTTTATTAAACTTCGGGAGTTCGATAAAGATGTCGCGCACCTTCGGATTATAGATTTCACCCGAACTGAGGTCCGTTATCCCGACATCGGTCCGGTACTTGTCTATCGGTTTGTCTTTATGCAACACAAAGTTCAACACATAAATGCTGACTACCGGAAGAATCTCAAATCGCCATTCCCGTCCTTTCTTTCCTTGCAGGAAAATGCACGCGCAATCATAAAACAACGCCCGGTCTCGAAAAAACTTTTGATCGGTATACTGCATTTCCACAATAAAATAGGTACCGTCTTTACTTCGGCAATACACATCAACCAGCACTTTCCGGTCGTCTGGCGATTCGGGTTGCCATTCCGGATTCCGGGGTTCAACCTCCTCCACGGTTCGCTCACCGCGAAGCACATCATTCAGAAAGTTTCGTAAAATCGACATATCTGAAAAAATCTTCTTAAAGCTGTAATCCAGCTTCATATCTACGTATCCTGCCATAGCTAAGGATTTAAATTGTTCCACCAATAGTAGCGTATCGCAAAGGTACAAACTTCTTTTGATAATGCAAGTGATTGAGGATTGATTTTGAACACAAGCACAGAGACACGGAGATTTTATTTGGCTGCGCACGCTAAACTAAGAAAGAAGGCAGGTTTTATTTTATAATCCCATATCGTTTTTTGGTGGCATTATCAAATACATCTGTTTCTCTTAGGAACCTAAATATAAGTTCTTTGTCTTCGTCTAATAAGGTTCCTTTTAACTGACCACCTTTGCCTGCAATTTTCAGCTTAGGTATTTCAAAAATATCAGAACAATCCAACCAGCTATCGTAATCAAGGATATGCTTGTAGTTCCGAACAAGTAAAGGATATTGACAAGCCATCAGTTCTTGGGAGTATTTAGACGAATTGATTTTCGAGTTGATTAATAATACACCCACCGCAATACCTTCCGGCGTAAATCCTATCACAACGATATATTTCCGTCGTTCTTTGTATCCATCCTTTAAAATAAGCCCATCATCTTCATCTAATGGCACATAGATAATATCACCCACGCTGATGGAAGATGCATCTACTTTTTCTTCTTTGGTGCTCTGTGCTTGTAATTTTTTTAAGATTCCGTCTTTATCTTCCATATTAATAGGAAAGAGCGTCTTTGACTATTTGTTTTTCACGAATGTATTCGACCATTGGTTCGGAAGCATTTCCTGCACGGGCCATATCAATAATCGTAATAAAATTTTTCTGAGGATCATCTTTGATTCTGTTACTTGCCTCTTGCCATGCTGAATCGTGCGATAGATCGGACAAATCGTATGGATCCGCATTTTTATATTTATCTATTGCTGCGTCCAAACACTTTTTGGCTACGCCAGATATATACTCCATATCCGGTTTCTGCACAGTATAAACTTTTTTATTGCTGACTTCTATCCCCGCCAGAAAATCCTTAAAATCCCCTTCCAAGGGTTTCCCCTCCGCTATTTGCAATGCTTTATAAGTATAAGTAGGAACCGGACCGTGCTTTACAGCCCTGAAGGATTCATCCACAATAACTTTTCCGTATTTGACAAGATGTTCTTGTTGGGCAAAATACAAAATCTTGAACAATTTAATATAATCTACCCCTTCCGGAAAACATTGCATAATGTAGAGGATTACCGCCTTTATTTTCGCTATTTGAATTGGATTTTTCATCTTTGCCTGAATCTTTACGGGCAAAGATACATAGATTATTCCAAAATCGCTTTATATATACATCATTACTTTTCAAACTTATCTTTCACCACAAAGCTAACTATCTATCATACATTAAGTAGCGGTGAATTGACTCATCCATTCACACTGTGACTCCATGCTTTTGTACGCTCTTCATGCCTTTTATGTTCAAGCACATCGCTTCATCAAAACATTTTCCGCATAAGCCTAAAAAATAAGTTGGGAAGGGAGAATAATTCCAGATACAGGCATCAAAACTTCCTTTGTTCACTATCTTTTCTTCATACACCGTCGATATTTGTATATCTTTAGCCTAAAGATAAAGAAATATCGACGATACTTGTACAAATATCGACGATGCGCGGAGATTTGCCGACGAAGAAGGAAAGTTTCCACGCCTTATTTCAAACTTTAAGAAGCGGAGAGGGAAAATATAATTATACGAAAAATATACAGCTTTCGGAGAACAATCTGCATCTCTCAATTGTATTTAAGATGTAGTTTAAATGAAGATAAACATGAAAAGGTTAGCAATTTTATTGATGTCGTTCTTTTTGATAGGGACGGGAATCGCGTTGGCACAAGACGCAGGTACGAAGCAAAGCGCAAAAGAAGCACGCCAAGCGGCCAAGGAGGCACGCCAGAAGGCGAAAGAAGCGGAAAAAGCCGCCGAAGAGGCTGAACAGAAAGCGATGTGGGAAGAGGCAAAGGCGGCCATCGAGGCGCATAACTTCGTATTGGAGGCTGAGCGCGTAGAGTTTAAGCATGGTACGTTTGCTTACGTCACACCGAGTACGAACTTCGTCTCGCTTATTGAGAATGAAGCCACGGTGCAATTGGCATTCAACGGACCGTGGGCAGGACCGAACGGCGTGGGTGGTATCACGGTCGAAGGGACGCCCTCGAACATCAAGATAAAGACGGACAAGAAGGGAAACATCAATTTCTCGATGATGGTGCAAGGCATTGGCATTTCGGCACAAGTGAGCATCCGGATACCGGCAGGTTCGGCCCGATGCACGGCTACGGTGATTCCGAATTTCAGTAGCAACCGCATCTCGTTTACGGGCACCCTCTACCAGAGCGAAAACTCGTCTGTCTTTAAAGGAAGAGCTTTGTAAAGTACTTTTCTACGGAAAAGAAAACCGAAAAGCATGGGGCATGAAAGCATTTTTTCATGTTTCATGCTTTATTTATGCCCATTAATGCGTACTTTTGCATGATTATCATAACAAAATACTGAGATTATGCAGCTACCTTTTGAGCAGAAAGACATGAATAAGGTCCTGATGATTGGCGATAAAGTGCTCATCAAGCCCAAGAATCCGCAAACGCAGACGAAGAGCGGGCTTTATTTGCCTCCGACCGTCCAAGAGAAGGATAAAATACAAGTAGGCTATGTGATTAAGACAGGTCCCGGCTATCCGCTCCCGGCCCAAAACGACGAACGCGAGGTGTGGGAGAAGAAAGAAGAGGAAGTGCGTTATCTTCCGCTTCAGGCCCAACCGGGCGATATGGCGGTGTTCCTCCAAAACTCGGCCTACGAGATTAATTTTAATGAGAACAAATATTTTATCGTGCCTCATGCCGCTATCCTGATGCTGGTGCGCGATGAGGGATTATTTGAATAAGAAAAAGAAAGATATAAGAAGATGAATAAGATTGTAAGTAAAGAATTCTTCTCGGCCAAGGTAGTCAAGCTGGAGGTCGAGGCGCCCTTAATTGCCCGTTCGCGCAAAGCGGGGCATTTTGTGATTGTCCGTGTGGGCGAGAAAGGCGAGCGCATGCCGCTTACCATTGCAGAAGCCGATCCGAAGAAGGGCACCATTACGCTCGTGGTACAGGAAGTAGGGCTTTCGTCTACGAAGTTGTGCCAACTGGAAGTGGGCGATGAGATTACAGACGTGGTAGGTCCGTTGGGGCAAGCTACGCATATTGAGAAGTTCGGTACGGTGGTATGTGCCGGTGGCGGCGTAGGTGTCGCGCCGATGCTCCCGATCGTGCAAGCCTTGAAGGCGGCCGGGAACCGTGTCATTACGGTATTGGCCGGACGGACAAAAGAATTGATTATCCTGGAGAAAGAGATGCGCGCCAGCTCCGACGAAGTGATTATCATGACCGACGATGGCTCGTATGGACAAAAAGGATTGGTGACGGAGGGCGTAGAGTCCGTTATCAAGCGGGAGAAGGTGGACAAGTGCTTTGCCATCGGCCCCGCCATCATGATGAAGTTCGTCTGCTTGCTTACGAAGAAATACGACATTCCGACGGAGGTATCGCTCAATACGATTATGGTGGACGGAACAGGTATGTGCGGCGCGTGCCGTATTACGGTGGGCGGCAAGACGAAGTTCGTCTGCGTAGACGGACCGGAGTTCGACGGGCACCAAGTGGATTTCGACGAGATGCTCAAACGCATGGGCGCGTTCAAGGAGATTGAACGGGAAGAAATTCATAAACTGGACCCGGAAGCCGCCGAAGCCCATTCGATTACCGCGCTCGAAGACCGCAACGCCCCCTGGCGCGAAGCGCTTCGCAAGGCAATGAAACCCAAAGAACGCACTGCCATTCCCCGCGTCAAGATGCGCGAGTTGGACCCGGAATACCGTTCGCACACCCGCTTGGAAGAGGTGAACCAGGGATTGACGCCGGAGCAAGCCGTCACGGAAGCGCACCGTTGCCTCGATTGCACGAACCCGACCTGTATGACGGGTTGCCCGGTAGGCATCAACATTCCTTCCTTTATTAAGAATATCGAGCGGGGCGAGTTCCTCGAAGCTGCCCGCGTATTGAAAGAGACAAGCGCCCTGCCCGCCGTATGTGGCCGCGTTTGTCCGCAAGAAAAGCAATGCGAATCGAAATGTATCCACCTGAAGATGGGGCACGAAGCGGTGGCCATCGGTTATCTGGAACGCTTTGCGGCCGACTACGAACGGGAGAGCGGGCATATCTCCGTCCCGGTGATTGCCGAACGGAACGGTATCAAGGTGGCGGTCGTAGGTTCGGGTCCTGCGGGACTCTCCTTCGCGGGCGATATGGCGAAGTATGGATATGATGTCACGGTCTTCGAGGCGTTGCACGAGATTGGCGGCGTCTTGAAATATGGCATTCCAGAGTTCCGTTTACCCAATAAGATTGTAGACGTAGAGATTGAGAACCTCTCGAAGATGGGCGTGCACTTCGTAAAGGATTGCATCGTAGGCAAGACCATCAGCGTAGAGGATTTGAAGGCGGATGGCTTCCAAGGCATCTTCGTCGCTTCGGGCGCCGGACTACCGAACTTCATGAACATACCGGGCGAGAATAGCATCAACATCATGTCGTCGAACGAATACCTGACGCGCGTCAACCTGATGGATGCGGCCAATCCCGATTCCGATACGCCGGTGACATTCGGGAAACGGGTAGCGGTCATCGGCGGTGGCAATACGGCGATGGACTCTGTCCGTACCGCGAAACGCCTGGGCGCCGAGAAGGTGATGATTGTCTATCGCCGCTCGGAAGCCGAGATGCCCGCCCGCATCGAAGAGGTAAAACATGCGAAGGAAGAGGGCGTCGAGTTCCTCACGCTCCACAACCCGATTGAATACATTGCCGACGAGCAAGGGCGCGTAAAGCAAGTCGTCCTCCAGAAGATGGAATTGGGCGAACCGGACGCTTCGGGCCGCCGGAGCCCTGTGCCGATTCCCGGTGCGACGGAGACATTGGACATCGACCTCGCCATCGTGAGCGTAGGCGTTTCGCCTAACCCGATTGTACCTCATTCTATTCCAGGTTTGGAATTAGGGCGCAAAGGCACGATTGCGGTGAATGAAGAGATGGAATCCTCCGTCCCGATGCTGTTTGCCGGAGGCGATATCGTCCGCGGAGGCGCTACAGTTATCCTCGCGATGGGCGATGGAAGACGGGCCGCAGCTGCTATGCATCAGAAACTTATAGGCAAGAAAGCGTAAGGTACGGAGCTGACAGGCGCTGGGGTCAGGAGTACGCCGGTTCTCAGGTCAGGACATCGAAATCTACGAAGTCCTGACCTTTCTTATGCGCTGTTTATGAGTTCTTTTCTCTTGAAAGTTTATTTGTTCTTTTTGCTTGATCAAAAAGAACCAAAAAATCAAGGCTTACACTCCAGCGGCTACAAATCCGCTTCGCTTCGCTGAAATCTCGGGGAACTCGCCTTCGGCTCAAACAGCCGAGATTTCTTTACGCTCCGCTTGGGATTTGCTTCACGCCGCTTCCGTTAGGCCGCTTTTCGTTTATATGAGACAAGAATCAATGATTCCAGTATGCCGCTGCGAAGCGTGAAGATAGAATCATTGATTCTGGCATGCCGCTGTGGAGCGTGAAGGTAGAATCATTGATTCTGGCATGCCGCTGCGGAGCGTGAGGGTAGAATCAATGATTCTGGCGTGCCGCTGCGAAGCGTGAAGGTAGAATCATTGATTCTGGCGTGCCGCTGCACAGCGTGAAGATAGAATCATTGATTCTGGCATGCCGCTGCACAGCGTGAAGATAGAATCAATGATTTTGGCGTGCCGCTGCGAAGCGTGAAGGTAGAATCATTGATTCTGGAATCCGATTTAAGCTATCTATTCATAAGAAGGGAAAGGAGTTCTGAAAGCGAAGTCGTTTCCTGTACGTTCCCTGAAAGATAGAGCTGGAAAGATTGGGGCGAAAGGCAATCAATAGAAGGATAATCTATAGAAAAAGGCGAAGGATTAAACCCGTTCCGAAGCAACGCATTCCGAAGCCAATACGCCGTGAGCGCATCGCCCCGCACGCCCACCGGAGACTGAGGCGCGGCCATGCTGAGTTGGCCTGTCCGCACATCGAACCGCACATCGCCCCGCTCAAAGAAAGAGGAAAATGCGCCGGAGAGGATCAGTTCCTCCGGCATCCCGGAAGCCATCGGACGTCCTTGCGCAAGCAACCAAAGGCGATCGCCCATTTGGATAGCCAGTTCCAGATCGTGTGTGGAAAGCAGGATGGCTTTGTGTTGTTCGACGGCCAAGCGATGGAGGAGCGTCATCGTCTCGAGCCGGCTGGTGACGTCGAGGAACGCAGTCGGTTCGTCCAATAAGATAACGGGGCATTGCTGCGCCAAGGTACGGGCAATCATCGCCTTTTGCCGTTCGCCGTCGCTCAGTTCCGAGACGTAGCTATCCGCCTTGTGCACAATGCCGACCGACTCCATGGATTGCTGGACAATGCGCTTGTCCTCATCCTGCAAACGTCCTAAGAAATCGGTGTACGGATGACGTCCCAAAGCGACCAGTTCACGCACGGAAATCCCGCCCGCATTGGTTTTCTCGGTCAAAACGACCCCGACCGTGGTGGAAAACTCCGCCCGCGAATATGCCTCCAAGGATTTGCCCAAAATACGGACCTCGCCCGCCAAAGCCGGTTGGAAACCGCATAAGGTCCGGAGCAAAGTGGATTTACCCGCGCCATTCAAGCCTAAAAGGCACGTCACTTCGCCCAAATAGAGCGACAAATGCAACCCTTCGTGTACGACCTTGCGCCGCCCGCCCTTCAAGGCATAACCGATGGTCAAGTCGTTTGCCTCAATGGCCAACATCTCTTTCCCCATACGCGAAGCGGCTTATCCTTTCAACTGGGTAGCAGCCTTAAAACTACCCGGTTTCGTACGTCGGATTTCTTCCGGCAAGAAACTCATGAGGCGGGCGGCACGCAGGTAATCCATCAAGTTCTTTTGCTGCTTTTTATTGAGGATCGCAAAATTAATGTAGGTCTTAATCAAATAGAACGTATTGTCGTTCTCTTCGTTCCCGAAAATAAGTCCCTGGTCGACCGTTCCATACACCTTGTGGGTTGCCATATCGCAACAAGTGCCCACGGTGTGGTTCTCGTGAAAGAAATAGCGGATGATGTCCCCGTCATACGGTGTCAAGTCGATATGGTAAGGATCGACAAAACGCTGGCGGTAACGTTGGAAGAAGTGCGGGACATATTTGATGACTCCAGCCCGCTCTATTTTGGTTCGAAAATAAGAGAACGTGTATGCCCCTTTTCCATACGGCGTATCGTAGCGTATCCACGACCAGGCATTCTTAATATTCTGGGAGATTTGTTTTTTGTCTTTGCAATAGAAATAAAGCTCCCACTTATTCTTAAAGGGCGAAGTCCACGTCCGGTACGCATAAGCCGGAAAGACTTTGCAATGGGCGAATTTCGAACGCAACTCGTCTATCCACTTGTTCTTTTGCCAATGGAGCAACAAAGGAAGGTCTCGCAAGATTTCTTGCGTTATTTCCTTACTATTCATACTTTCTATCAGCATACTCTTTCCTGTTTATCGTTTTATTTACCTTTACCTTCCACTAATTCCCATTTAAACTGCCACGTATATTCTCGTTGTTTCCAATCGTTTATGTTTTTGGTGATTTGTCTCGTATTCCTTAAATCATACAAAAGCCTATCCAATTGTTGTTTCTTTTTCGGAGAAAGCGTTTCCCGGTTAATATACGTCTTAAACACATAAAAACGTTCATTTTCATGTATGCCGAATACGCTTCCTTGCTCGTTCGAACCATAACAATATTCGTTCTTATTCGAGGAAAAGAGGTACAAGTCTTTGTTGTGCAAGAAATAATAATCAATAATATCGCATTTGAATTTGGATATGTCAATATGGTTCGGTTCGATATAACGCTGGCGAAAACGCGCAAAAAAGTGTGCAAGGTATTTCACCGTCTTAAAGTTTCCACCAATAATCTCATAAGAATAGGCACCTTTCCCATTATCCGAATCATATTTTACATAAAACAATGCGATAGGCGTATTGGCCTTTTTTTTCTCTTTGCAATAGAACAAAATACGCCACAAAGTATTGGTCATGGGCGAACGCCACGTCCGGAAGGCATAACAAGGATACACTTTGCTATGGGCAAATTTTGAACGCAGTTCGTATCCTATCTTCCATTCAGCCCATTCCTGAAGAAGCGGCATATCTTTTACCATCTGGTCGTTCACTTCTTTGAGCGACATACTTTCTACAATCATATCGTTCCGTCTCTTTTAATCGGAAGAGGATTACCGGCTTCTCTTCCACCGGCAATCCTCTGGGATTATACAATCATCATTCTTCCTTTTAGGGATGTACGTTCGTCATCTCGATTTCGAGCGTCCCACCCTTAGCCAAATCAGCATGGCTAAAGAACGGAGTTGGGAGTTCCTGACCGTTCAACTTGGCGGATTTCACATACATATTCTCCGGCGAATTATTCTTTACAATGATATCGAATCTTCCACCCGCCACTTGGATAGAGGCTTTATCTACCATCGGGCGTCCAATAGTATAGAGCGGAATACCCGGGCAAACCTGATAGAAGCCCATCGCACTCATGACGTACCAAGCCGACATCTGTCCGCAATCCTCGTTTCCGATAATGCCATCCGGTGCGTTCGTATAGAAATTACGCATGATGAAATCCAGACGTTCCTGCCCTTTCCAAGGCGAATCGGTCCAGTTGTAGAGGTAAGCCATGTGGTGGCTCGGTTCGTTTCCATGGGCATATTGGCCAATCAATCCGGTAATATCGCCCGAAGCTTCCCGTCCGTCCACGCGCGACGAGGTCGTAAACAGGGTATCCAACCGAGTTTCCAGCTCTTTCTTACCGCCGATTTCCGCGATATAGTTCTCCATATCGTGCGGCACGAAGAAGCTCCATTGGAACGCATTGCCTTCGGTATAATCACTCTTCATGTGCGATGAATAGCGCGGATTGAAAGGCGTGCGGAACGAACCATCGCTCATCACCGGACGCATGAACTTCGTCTCCGGATCCAAATACCGTTTGTAATAATCCGCCTTCTTGAGGTATTCGTCCGCCAACGCTTGGTTGCCTGCCTTGAGGGCTATCTGGGCAATACACCAATCATCATAAGCCATCTCAACACCCCAGGATACCGACTCCGGAATCAAATCGGCCGGGACGAATCCATACTGGTCTTTATATAAGAGGTGCTTCGTAATCAAGTCCAGCTCGCGCGTCCCTTTGAATTTCTCCGCCAAATCTTCACGATAAACCGACGAGCGCGCACCGGCTTCGGCCCATACGTTCAAATCATCACCGCCCGTCAAGTCTTTACAAACCAAATCGGCCAATACTGCCACCGCATGATACGCCGGCATACAACCCGTATAGCTGCTTACAATCGGCCATTTGGGGAGAATCGTCCCTTCGCGATAAGCCTGTACAAGGGAGAGGCCCATTTCGGTAGCCCGTTCGGGACGGATAATCGTCAACAACGGATGCAACGCGCGGAAGGTATCCCAAAGCGAGAAAGCGGTATAGTTCTCATATCCGGGAGCTGCCGTATGCACTTTCTTATCCAATCCTACGTACTGACCATCGACATCTTGATATACATAAGGTGCTAACGACGCATGGTAAAGGGCAGTATAGAAATTCTTGCGGACAACCGGGTCAGTTGTTTCGATTTGGATTTTGTTCAACTCTTCGTTCCAAATCGCGGCGGAAGCTTGACGCGTCGCATCGAAATCCCAACCCGGGAGCTCTTTTGCCATATTCTTTGCTGCGCCTTCAGGACTTACAGGAGATATAGCTACTTTCACGTACAAAGGTGCCTGTGATTCCTTGAATTTATAATGGAATTTCAAATCTTTATCCGTATTCAATTTCAAGAAAAGTGAATCCGAACGCTGTTGTCCATCGATGTATTGGTAGACTTTCTCGATTTTCTCGGAAAAGACAATATGATAGGAGATGTTATGGTAGTGCGCCCAGCCACGTGTCTGGAAAGTACCTTCGACGGTCGAATCGTTCACAAACCAATATTCATTCCCTACCAAGCGATGCCCCCAATCGGGTTGCAATACATGCCCTAAGTCGAACAACACGCGACGCTCTTTCGGATTGTCGTACGTATATTTATGGAAACCTACGCGGTCGGTCGAAGTAAGTTCCACGTTTACCCCGAAATTGTCTAACCGTACGGCATAATAGCCCGGCATTGCCTGCTCTGTTTCTTTCTTAAACGTAGCGACCGGTTTAATGGAATCTTCCCCGCTATAGGGCAACAGGGCCACGTCTCCCATATCGCCAATACCCGTACCCGACAGGTGCGTATGGCTGAATCCATAAATCTGGCGGTCGTCGGCATGATAACCACTACTTGCATCCCAACCCAGGATATGCGTATCCGGGCTTAATTGCACCATCGCGTAAGGACGAGTGGCGCCAGGGAACGTATGCCCATGGAAACCTGTCCCAATGAACGGGTCGACGTATTGGGTTTGATCCTCGGCTGTTTCCGTAGCCGGTTGTTGCACACAACTGGACGCCATGCAAACCAGTGCGGCTGATAATAATAACTGATGCTTCTTCACTGTACTATCGATTTAGTTTTTAGTTAGGTGACAAACTTACACATTTTTATTGATTATTTTGTACCTTTGCGCGTATTTTTTCGAAATAATTTTATGTTTACCGTCATAAGCATTCTTTTTTCAGGCATTTTCATAGGTTATATCACGAGACGATTTCCTTTTTGGGAGAAAATCAACCGTCCGATTACCTATACGATTTACTTGCTTCTCTTCCTTTTGGGTATATCCGTAGGGCATAATCCGCAAATCATGGATAATTTGGCTACGTTGGGCATGCAAGCATTCTTGCTTTCTGCTGCGGGGACGTTGGGCAGCCTCTGCTTTGCCTGGCTGGTTTATCGGTTTGTATTCCAACGGAGAAAGGAAGCAAAGGAATGAAAGGAAGCCTTATCATTGTCGGGTGCTTTCTATTGGGTGCGTTCTTGGGTTGGTTGAAAGTCCTCCCGGCATGGACCGTGCAAAGCGATTTGTCCTCGTACGTACTTTACGCCTTGATGCTTCAAGTCGGGATTGGTATCGGAAGCGACGCGAAACTGGGGCAGATCCTCCGGAGCATACGCCCGCGACTTCTGCTCGTGCCCTTGGCGACCATTACAGGAACGTTGCTCTTCTCCGCCCTTATCAGTTTCGTAATCGAACGATGGAGCCTCTCGGAGTGCCTGGCCGTAAGTAGTGGATTCGCCTACTATTCGCTTTCGTCCATCCTTATCAGCCAACTGAAGGAACCGACGCTGGGCGTACAGTTGGCCTCCGAGTTGGGGACGGTCGCCCTCATGGCCAATATCTTCCGCGAGATGTTCACCCTCCTGGGCGCTCCCTTATTCGTCCGTTACTTCGGACGATTGGCTCCCATCTGCGCGGGAGGAGCTACCACGATGGACACCACACTTCCCGTCATCACGCGCTATGCCGGCAACGACCTCGTGTTCGTGTCCATCCTCCATGGCATCTTGGTCGACTTCAGCGTCCCTTTCCTCGTCTCCTTTTTCTGCCAGTTGTAAAGTGATGCCCTTGTTGAGCGGCAAATACCCCTTCCCTATGGAGCGAAATTACACGAAGAGCTTGTATTCTTTATCGTCCATTCGCCTCTTCCTCAAACCAAATCCGGAAGCGGGTAAGGTGGTCGTCGTCGGTGCGTAGCGAGAAGGTGCAACGATGTTGCGTGAGTACTTCGCGGATGAACATCAGTCCGATGCCTTGTCCGTCGGGTTTGGTCGAGAAGAAAGGCGTAAAGAGTTTGGCGGAGACTTCAGGCGTCAGGCCGCGTCCCGTGTCGGCAATCTCCAGGCAGACGGGCGAAGGCGTCGTGCGGATGTAAATATCCCCATCGTTTCCGATAGATTCGGCGGCATTCTTTATGATATTAAGCAAGACTTGTTCGAAGAGTGCCCGGTCGAGGCGGACGGGCGCAAGCGCAGGGGCAAGGTCGAGATGGATGCGAATGTGACGATCCATGCAGATTGTCTCCATAAAGCGTTTGCAGGAGAGGACCAGTTCTTCGAGACAAACAGGTGCCAGTGTAGGTGAAGGAATCCGCACCACGTCGGCAAATTGCGTAATGAAACGGCTGAGGCTGTAGCAGCGGTCGGTCGAGACCTGGAGCACTTCGCGTGCGTCCTGCATCTCTTCTTGTCCGGATAGCGCGTCGTCGAGCGTGTCGAGCGTCGACGTAATGCCCGCTATCGTGTTGTTTACCTCGTGGGCAATCATGCGGATTACCTTTTCGTACGCTTTCTTTTCCGCTTTGAATACTTCGTGAGTCAAGGTCTCTACCAGGAAAAATTCATGGCGGAAACCACAATCCATAAAAGCGGATCGCGTACATTTATATATATTGGCGTCGCTGAGGCGCACGGTACGCGATACATCAGGCGGCACGTCGGCGAGCGATTGGAGCAAAGGGTGTGTGCAACTCGCCAGCGGACGGCCTTTCCACATCGACTCATCTGGTGTGTGGAGCATCCGCTGCGCGGCCGGATTGAGCGAATGCAATCGGCCTTCAAGGTCGAGGATAATCACACCCATAGGCGAAGCGTTGACCAATAAATCGAGAAAGTGGTTCTGCTCGCGGAGGTGCAGGCGTTCGTTCTTGAGCTGCTCCATGATGCGGTTGAAGACGTCCACGATGCGGTCTGCTTCGCGTTGCCCCACATGTCCGAGGCGCGAACTGAAATCCTGTTCCTTCAGCAAGTCCATGCCATTGCCTATGGTTTCCAATGGTTTCACAATCCGCCGGTAAAACACAACAAGATATACCAAGAGGCACACGACCAATCCTTCGGTCAGCATAAACAACAGCCGCGAATACCCTCCGATAATCAAGTAGCTAAACAGCCCTACGAGGAGCAAAAGCCATGCTACCAATCCTATAAATAGACTCCTTATGCGCATCCGTCATTGCCTTTCTCCTGTAATCCATATTTGACCAATCGCCGGTAAAGCGACGAGCGGGTGATGCCCAATGCTTGTGCCGTCTGCGAAAGGTTGTGGTGGTGCGTCTCGAGCGCTTGCACGATGCGGCAACGCTCCAGTTCTTCAAGCGTCAATCCTTCCCATGAAACCGTAGAAGAAACGGCATTCGCCCCTCCGAACCGCCGGAAATCGTCTGCTTCGATACGCTGTTTGCCCGACATCAGCAACGTGCGCTCAACCAAATTCTTCAGCTCGCGAATATTGCCCGGGAAAGGCAATTGCTGCAGATACTCTAATGCCTCGGCCGAGAATTCAACGGATGTGAGCGCGTTTGCCTTCGTAAGTAATCCGGCAAAGTGTTTTGCCAGCAACGGAATATCTTCGCGCCGCTCGCGAAGGGCGGGCAAATGGAGCGTGATGAGGTTGATTCGGTAGAAAAGGTCTTCGCGGAAAGCGTGCGCCGCCACCATCGATGGCAGGTCGCGGTTCGTCGCGCTCACTACACGGACATCTACTTTGCGCGGCCGGCTATCGCCCAACACTTCGAACGTTTGGTCCTGCAAGACGCGCAACAACTTGACTTGGCAGGAGAGTTCCAGCTCGCCAATCTCGTCCAGGAAAATCGTCCCTTTGTCCGCCAACTCGAAGCGTCCCTTGCGATCTACGTAGGCATCCGTAAAGGCTCCTTTCTTATGCCCGAACATTTCGCTCTCGAACAGGCTCTGCGACAAGCCGCCGAGGTTCACTTTCACGAATGCCTCCTGGGCACGCGGACTGTTGGCGTGGATGGCTTCGGCGATGAGCTCCTTCCCGGTACCGCTTTCACCCGTGATGAGCACCGATGCCGTGGTGGGTGCAATGCGGGCGACCGTCTCCAGTACGTGCCGAAGTCCCGCGCTTACGCCTATGATCCGTTCGAAATACGCCTGTGTTTGCGCGGGTTTATCGTTGTTTTCTTCCGCGTTTAGTACTAAGGCATTTCGGATGGACTTCAGCAACATGAGATTGTTCCAGGGCTTGGTGATGAAATCGAAGGCGCCGGCCTGCATCCCTTGGACGGCCAACGAGATGGAACCCCACGCCGTCATGAGGATGACCGGCACGTGCGGGCGGAGCGTCTTTACCTGTTTCAAGAGTTGGAGCCCCTCTTCGCCCGTGGTAGTGAGCGAGAAGTTCATATCCATTAATACCAGCTGCGGCGTGGAGGCACGGAGAGCCGCCAAGGCCTCGTGCGGCGTCGCGGTCGTTTCCGGCAGATAGCCTGCCCGTTTGAGGAGGAAGGCCAGCGAGGAGCGCACCGCCGCATCGTCGTCTATAATTAATATATGGGAAGTCGTCATACGTTATTGCTTGATTAGTTTTTCGAATTCGGCATCTAAAGTACGATTATTTATAAAATCGTACAACGTCAGGCTGCGGATATTGTAGAAATAGTACCAATAATAGTACAGCTCCTCGATGTGCTTTTGCCGCGCATTGTCTTTGCTGCTTTGGGCGTCGTTCAGTTCGAGGATATCAATTTGTCCCACCATAAAGGTCTCTATCGAAGTGTGGTAACGCCGTTCGGCCAGCGTGTCGACCACCGAGGCGATCTCCAGTTGCGCCGCTTGGTTGTTGAAGTTCTCTACGAGGAGGAAAATGTTCTGGTTAAAATCCAGCTCCTCTTGCCGGATTTTCGATAGCTCTACTTCGCGGTTCGATTCGGCCACCTTCACCTTCCCTTTCCGCTTGCCCCAATCCAGGAGGGGAATCGTGAAACCTACTTCTACGATTTGGTTATCTTTTAGGGGATTATATGCCCCGGCTATGTCTACGTCCTTGCCCGTATAGCCTACCGAGGCAAAGAGGTTGATCCCGAAACGTTCGCCTTTGGCCGTGGCCACGGCATAATCCGCCTCATAGCGCCGACGGAGGATGTTTTTGGCAAATGCGTTGTTCGCCTGCGCCTTTTCCAGCACTTGGCCGTAGCGGAGGCGGACATCCGTGGCCGTTTCGGGCATCGAGGGATGAATCACGTCCTGCTCGCCCAGTCCGAGGAAGGAGCGGAGGCGGAACATCATCGAGTTGAAATTCGACACCGCCTCCGTCACCTTCCCTTCGGCTTGCAGGGCGGACTGCTTCAGTTGCATCAGGTCGATTTCCGAGATATGCCCGATGCGCCGCTTGGCCTGGGCGATGTCGTAGAGCTTTCGGGCGTTGGCGAGGTTCTGCCGGCAAACCTCCAGGTTGTCTTCCGCCAGCAAGAGGTTGAAGTAATGGGTGATGGTGGTGAGCGTGACCTCCTCGACGCTTTCCATGTAGGCCGCCTTGGCCTCCTCGTAGCGCACCGGTTCGATGCGCCGTTTCCATTTCTGGTCATTCACACCGAAGATGGGCTGCGTCAACGTGAGGCTCACCGGCACGCTCATGAACTCGTTCCGTGCCCCCGCGCCGAGCTGCCGCGTGAAGTCGAGCGAGGTATTCAGGGCGATTTGGCCGCCCGTCAGCGCGAGGTTTTGGGTGATGGAAATCTCGCCGTTCAATCCTAACATATTATCTTGCACATAGGTATACGAGCCGTCTGCCTGCTGGTACTTAGCATATTGTTTGCTATACGAAGGCAAAGTGCCCGTAAATATCACCTCCGGAAGCTGGTCCGCTTGGTGCGTCCGGTACTCCCAATAGGCCGATTTCAGTTCACCCAGCGCGACCGCCGCATCTACCGACTGCCGTTGCGCCAGCCGGATGGCCTCGGCAAGTGTGAGGTCCAGCTGCCGCATTTCATGCTCGGCCGCCAGTTCCAGCCACCCGCCCAGGCTTAATCCCATGATTAAAATTCCCAATCGTTTCATTTCCTTATTTTGTTTGCCTATAAAGGGCAAATGTTGTGCCAGAATAGGGAAATAGCTGAGAATCAAACGAGCTCTTCTTTCTCCAGTGTCCGATTCCGGACAGGTTGGGTTCGGGAATGGATAGGGGGCGCGGAGGCAATTAATAATTAACAATGAACAAGTAAAAACGCAAGGATTAGACACGGAGGCACGGGGCTTTTTTTAAGGTAAAGGCTCCGTGCTTTCATTTTAAACGCGGGGACGCAGTGCGGACGGCAAAATAATTTGATAAAAAACAATTAGAATGCTTGCATTTCCGGATGGAATGGCTAACTTTGCGGATGTGCTCTTTTAAAGAATGAAAACACGTCCTACCAGGTAGGAAAGCTTCCCGGCTTGACGGAGAAAGAATCCTACCAGGTAGGAAAGCTTCCCGGCCTAACGGAGAAAGAATCCTACCAGGTAGGAAAGTCTCCCGGTCTGGCGGAGAAAGAATCCTACCAGGTAGGAAAGTCTCTCGGTCTGACGGAGAAGGTTTCCTACCTGGTAGGAACGCGAATTGAAACTAATTTTAATCTATACGAAGATGAAGAAGATAAAAGCTATCGTTAAAAAGTTGAGAAATTATGCCCGCAACGGCGAGCATTACCGTTACCATGCAGACGTGACTAATATCATCACGCCGATTCTTGCCGAGAAATATAAGATTTCGCTTATTTATTCTCCGTATATCACGCTTTTTAATGATGAAAAACTCGTGTATAAACAGAACATGAAGTTTGATTTGACGGAGGAAATCGAGTCTAAAGACCACATTCGCGACGAGCTTTTCATTTACCTGAAGGGCATCATCGAAGGAAATTTGCATTGCCCGATCGAGGCTAAAAAAGCGGCGGCGAAGAAGTTGGATTACGCGCTTTCTCCGTACAAGAAGGCGAATGATTTGCCGTATGCCGAAAATACGTCGGAAATTGAAAACGCGCTGGAAGAATTGAAATCGGAAAAATATGCGCCCTCGGTGACGGAGCTGGGTCTGGACGATGCCGTGACGCAGTTGGAAGCTGCCAACCTCGATTTCAACACGACCTACCAGGCGCGTTCAGGAGAAAAACTGCAGCGTAGCGAACGGGTATCGATGAAGACTCTCCGTCCGCAGGTAGATGAAGCGTATGTGGCTGTTGTCAATGCGATTAACGCTCTTTATATGGCGAATGAAATCGCTACGAAGGACGAGACGACGCGCGAGGAATTAGGTGGAATTATCGACAGTGTCAATGCGTTGATTGTCCAGCTGGAGGAAACGTTAAGCCGACGTGGAAGTAGCCCAAGTACGGATGATGAGGAGGAACCGGAACCCGAACCTACTCCAACTCCGGAGCCCGAACCCACCACCCCCGAAATCACCAAATTCTACCCCAAAGAGGGTGCGAATCCGGACAAACCGTTGGAATTTCCGCGAAATAAAACGGCGGTGCTGGAAGGTAAGGGCTTGAAGCTCGTCGATTCTCCTGAAGGCAAAAAGGCGCAGCTTGTGCTGATTAATTATGTAGAGCAACGAATGCCGCATGAAGATTCCGCTATCTTGCTCAATACCGACGAGAAGATAGAATTTACGATGATGTATGACGCGGCGGAAGGGCAATACAACTTCCAGATTGAGACCTATCCGAACGGGACGGAGGAAGTGGTAGTCATTAAATATCCGGAAACGATCACGCTTATTTAATGAAGAATTAAGAATAAAGAATGAAGAATAAGAGGCGCGGGGGCAAGGGAGCTTTTAATTTTTACTTGTTAATTATTAATTGCTCCGTGCCTCCGCGCCTCTGTGTTCAAAAATAGCGGGGTTCAAAAATAGCAGGAAGCCGTTTTCATCCCATATTTTTTTCGTACATTTGCCCTACCAATTTTTGTACAATTAAAAAACAACGAGAAGATGTTTAGCGAAAAATGTTACCATATTTTTGAACAGGCTACGGATGCGTACCACGTGACGGACAATGTGAATGCGACGATTCACAATCCTTACCCCGTGAAAAGCATTGAGTTCTACCTCTATTTAAAGAATTGGATTGATGCCGTGCAGTGGCATCTGGAAGATATCATACGCGACCCGGACATCGACCCGGTGGAGGCGCTCCGCATCAAACGGCGCATCGACAAGTCGAACCAGGACCGTACCGACCTCGTAGAGCTGATCGACAGTTTCTTCTTGGATAAATACAAAGAGGTGAAGCCGCTGTCCGATGCGACGATCAATACCGAAAGTCCGGCCTGGGCCATCGACCGCCTCTCGATCCTCCGCCTCAAGATTTACCACATGGAAGAGGAGGTGCACCGCCCCGACGCGACGGCCGCCCACAAATCGCGGTGCGAAGAGAAACTGGCCACGCTCCTGGAGCAGAAGAAAGACCTCTCGACCGCCATCGACCAGCTGCTGGCCGACATCCACGCCGGGCGCAAATACATGAAGGTATATAAACAGATGAAGATGTATAATGACCCGACGCTCAACCCGGTGTTGTATGGGAGGCATTCGTAAGTTATGGCACATTTCTTAGTCATCCGCCTTTCGGCCATCGGCGATGTCGCCATGACGATCCCCGTGGTCTATTCGGTGGCCCGCACGAATCCGCAGCACCGGTTCACGGTCTTGACGCAAGCCTTCTTGATGCCGCTCTTCATGAACCGGCCGGAGAATGTGGAGGTCGTCGGGATTAATACAAAGACGACGGAGAAGCGCCTGGGTGGTTTGTTGCGCTTCTGCTCCGTCTTGCTGCATACGCCCTACGACGCGGTGCTCGACTTGCATCATGTCCTTCGTACCATGGTTATTTCGAATCTATTCCGACTGAAAGGGACGAAGGTGTATGTCGTCGACAAAGCACGCATCGAACGGCACCAATTGGTGCAAGAGTCGGAATGGCCCAAAAAGCCGTTGCGCCCCGTCGTGAAGCGGTACGAGGATGTGTTCCGTCAGGCAGGATTGGCTTATCAGGAATCGTTTACCTCGCTCTTTCCGGAGAAAGCGCCTTGCGAGGTTGCCCGCCGTGCGCTATCGGCAGAATTATCGCTCGACGGAGCGGAACAAAAAAGATGGATTGGCGTGGCCCCGTTTGCGAAACATCGGGGGAAAATCTATCCGCCAGAACGGATGGAGCAGGTGATTGCCCGCCTCGCGGCCCGGCCGGATACGCAGGTGTATCTTTTCGGCGGACGAGGAGCGGAAGAAGAGACGTTACGGCGGTGGGCTGCACCCTATATAAATGTATCCTGCGTGGCGGGACGTTTCCGGCTCGACCAGGAGCTGCGGCTCATCCATCAGCTTGACCTGCTTATTTGCATGGATTCGGCCAATATGCATTTCGCTTCGCTGGTCGGGACACGGGTGCTCTCCATCTGGGGCGCGACGCATCCATACGCCGGTTTCTACGGCTATCGGCAGGAGATAGATTATGCGGTGCAGCTTCCGCTTCGTTGCCGTCCCTGTTCCATTTACGGGCAGAAGCCTTGCCGGCGGGGCGATTGGGCGTGCATGACGCAGCTTCCGCCAGAAGACATTTTAAATAAGGTGGAATATATTTTGGACAATTAATCATTTAGCATGAAACGGTTTCTTTATATACTTGTCTTATTGATCATGCTCCCGGTGCAGCTGCTTCAAGCCGAAGAGTGGTGGGAGAAACAAAAATACCTGGTTTATTCTCCGCGTTATTTCGGAGCCAATGCTTTCCCTTTCCCGGAATTAATGGATGGAAAACTTCCAGCGCGCTGGGAAATAGAAGTGCGGGGCGAATACCATACGATGAAAGGCGACCAGACGAAGGACCTCTTCGCGCGGCTTTATATCCCGATTGCGAAAGGAAAAGCAGGCGTGAGCGTGAGCGGTGTCGTCCAAGAATGGTATAAGACATCGCCCGAAGTGCGCGACGAACGGCATGCGGTCGAGGTAGAATCACCCATCCCTTGCTTTGGCGACGTGATTGTGAATTGCTATTATCAAGTCATAGAAAGCGAACGATGGGCGGACCTCGTGGTAAGCGCCAATATCAAGACGGCCAGTGGCGGACGATTATGCGATGCCCGCTATACGGATGCCGCCTCGTATTGGTTCGATCTCAATGCCGGGCGAGACCTTTGGCGGAATGCGGACCGTACCGCTTTTGTCCGGGCAGATGCACTGCTGGGTTTCTATTGCTGGATGACAAACGATTCGAAACATCGCCAAGACGATGCCATCCTCTACGGAGGCGGATTGAGCGGAGGTTGGCGGGGGCTGAGCGGCAAAGTAGACGTGTGCGGATTCCATGGCTATCGGAATAATGGAGATTCGCCGTTGTTGCTCCGGACTACAGTTGAATATGAAATCAAAAACAACGTCATTTCTTTCCGTTACAGGCATGGTTTGCACGATTATCTATATGATAGTTTCTCGCTGGCCTATATCCGGTGTTTTTGAAAGACAAATTCGAAGATAAAGGACGCGCTCGATTGCTCGATTTTGCAAACTACAGATTGCATTTTGTGCGTGTCTCTCAGGCAGAAAAATAAAATTCCGCAAAAAGGAATCGAATTACTGAAAAATTTCCTTAATCGTGAATAAGCAAAAGAAATTTGTATTACTTTTGTGTCGGCTTAAACAAAACAGGCCGGATGCTTGTTTAAGAAGTGAAAGCTGAAAAAGAAAAAGGAATTTAATTTATAAGTCAATCATAATAAACATTTAATCAAGATGGCGAATTTAGATTTAAGCAAGTACGGTATTACCGACGTGAAGGAAATCCTCCACAACCCTTCTTATGAAGTATTGTTTGCAGAAGAAACAAAAGAAGGTTTGGAAGGCTACGAAAAGGGCCAGGTAACTGAACTGGGTGCTGTAAACGTAATGACTGGTATTTATACGGGTCGTTCTCCTAAGGATAAATTCTTCGTATATAATGAAGCCAGCAAGGATACTGTATGGTGGACTTCTGACGAATATAAGAATGATAACAAACCTTGCTCGGAAGAAGCATGGGCTGATTTGAAGGCTAAGGCTGTAAAACAGTTGAGCGGCAAACGTTTGTTCGTAATGGATACATTCTGCGGTGCGAACCCGGCTACTCGTTTGAAAGTTCGTTTCATCATGGAAGTAGCATGGCAAGCTCACTTCGTAAAGAACATGTTCATCCGTCCGACAGAAGAAGAACTCGCTAACTACGGTGAACCTGACTTCGTATCATTCAACGCTGCTAAGGCAAAGGTTGAAAACTACAAAGAATTAGGTTTGAACTCTGAAACAGCTACTGTATTCAACTTGAAGACCAACGAACAAGTTATCTTGAATACTTGGTACGGTGGTGAAATGAAGAAGGGTATCTTCTCGATCATGAACTACTTGAACCCGCTCCGTGGCATCGCTTCTATGCACTGCTCGGCTAATACAAACATGGAAGGTACTGACACGGCTATCTTCTTCGGTTTGTCTGGTACAGGTAAGACTACATTGTCAACCGACCCGAAACGTCTGTTGATCGGTGACGACGAACACGGATGGGATGACGAAGGTGTATTCAACTACGAAGGTGGTTGCTACGCTAAGGTTATCAACTTGGATA